>URWB01000007.1 GCA_900551415.1 uncultured Eubacteriales bacterium | reverse complement strand
GCAGGGCGGCATCATTCTCGAACTTAAATATGATGAGTTTTTGCCCGATGTCATCCGCGCGGCACTGCAGCCGTATTGCGGCACTTTGCAGGCTTTTTCCAAATACGCGCGATGCCGCGGCTTCGGCTGACGCGCAGCGCTTCCTGTCTGCGCCTTGAAGCGCGTCTTGTGAGGCTGCGATCCTCTATACGCGCTGCGCGCACATGAAAAACTCAGATTCCCTTGCGAGAGCTTTTTCGCCTTTTTCAAATTTTCAAATAGAATTGATTTACGGAGGTATCCCTATGACTTTTAACGACATTTTTAAATCCGGCTTTTTGGAAAGTGTGACCGATTTTTCGGTGACGGACACCCTGCTCGGTATGCTCTGCGCACTCATCCTCGGGTTATTTATTTTCCTGGTCTACAAAAAGACCAGCCCCGGCATTCTTTATTCCACAAGCTTCGGCCTGACGCTGATCGGCCTCTCGCTGGTCACGACCCTCGTCATCATGGCGGTCACCTCGAATGTCATTCTTTCTTTGGGCATGGTCGGCGCACTCTCCATCGTTCGTTTCCGCGCGGCAATCAAGGAACCGATTGAGATCGTATATCTTTTTTGGTCGATTGCTTCCGGCATCGTGGTCGGCGCGGGTCTGCTCCCGCTCGCGCTCATCGGCTCCGCCATCATTGGACTGATTCTCTGGATTTTTGCGAGCCGCAAAACGCATCAAAGTCCTTACATGCTGATTCTGCGTCTGACAGATGAGGCAGGCGAGGCGGCTGCCATGCAGTTGGTCAAGACTTCCGCGGACAAAGCGATCGTTAAAGCAAAAACCGTCACACCGGGCAATATCGAGCTTTCCTGTGAGGTCAGACTCAAGGATGCCTCGACCGCGTTCATCAACCGGCTTTCTGAGATCAATGGAGTCGAAAGCGCCGCGCTGGTCAGCTATAACGGCGAATACATGTCCTGACACGCTAAGACCGCCCGAAAAGCCGCGGCTTTTCCATGCGGCAAAAGGAGATTTTTATGATTGACAATCCACATATCGGCAAAGGCATTTTGGCGCTGCTGCGCAAACCACAACATAGCGTTCCTTTCTTTCATAATATATACATAGCCGGAGTCGACGGGTTTCCGTCGGCTCCGGCCTGTTTTCTCCTATATGCGCTTGGCCCGACACACCGCCCATCACTGCCCATCGCCGCCGAAAACTCCGATAATACTCTTGACACGCGCCCCGCTGCCATCTATGATAGTCTCAGAGGTTCCAAAAATCCAAACATCGGCACAAACACCGATTCAAATATTACAACCACCAAAGGAGGTTCTCCATGCAGCATGCATTATCCCAAGAGCTGCTGGCGTTTCTCGACGCCAGTCCGACCTGCTTCCACGCGGTCAAAAACCTTGCAGACCGACTGGACGAAGCCGGATTCACACCGCTCACAGAAACCGAGGTCTGGGAGCTGAGCCCCGGCAGCAGCTATTATGTGGAACGCAACGGTTCCGCACTGATTGCCTTTACCATTCCCACGGGCGGCGTCCATAGCTGGCGTGTTTCTGCCAGCCACAGCGATTCGCCCTGTCTCAAGATCAAAGAAAACCCAGAGCTAGCCGCAGAGGGGCATTATGTCAGACTCAACGTGGAAGGCTACGGCGGCATGATCGTGCCGTCCTGGTTCGACCGTCCGCTCTCGCTGGCCGGCCGCGTCATCGTCCGCGCAAACGGCGAGCTGCAAAGCCGGCTAATCAACTTCGACCGCGATATGCTGCTGATTCCGAGCGTCGCGCCGCACTTCAAGCGCGCCGGCGAAAAAGACGAGCTGAACATGCAGACGGATCTGCTGCCGATCTACGGCGATGGTGCCGCCTGCGGGACATTCCTGCAGATGATCGCGGAGTCCGTCTGTGTCTCCGAAGAAAATCTCCTCGGCCACGATCTTTTCGTTTATCCGCGGCAAAAAGGCAGCGTCTGGGGACCATCGGGCGAATTTATCGCGAGCCCGCGTCTGGACGATCTGCAGTGTGCCTTCGCCTGCTTCAAGGGATTTCTGGCAGGGCAGCGGCAGGCGCATGCTTCCATGTTCTGTCTGTTTGACAACGAAGAAGTCGGCAGTCTGACCCGGCAAGGCGCAGCTTCCACTTTTCTCAGAGATACGCTGGAGCGCATCTGCGAAAGCCTCGGCATGAGCAGGCAGGCGTATCTGACCGCCGTTGCAGGCAGTCTCATGGTTTCGGCAGATAACGCACACGCGGTTCACCCTGCCCACCCCGAAAAGTCAGACCCGGCCAACCGCCCATATCTCAACGAAGGCATCGTGCTCAAATACAATGCCGCCCAGAATTACTGCACCGATGGGCTTTCCGGCGCAATGTTCAAGGATATCTGCCGCCGCGCAGACGTCCCGTATCAGGTCTTCACCAACCGCTCCGACCGCCGCGGCGGCGGCACGCTCGGCAATCTGTCGACTGCACAGGTGCCTTTCCCGACCGTTGACCTTGGTCTCCCGCAGCTCGCGATGCACGCGCCGTACGAAATGGCCGGAACGAAGGATACCCTATACCTCAAACGGGCTATGCAGCTCTTTTTCGCGTAAGAACGTGAGGCGCGCGGCGCAAAAGATCAAGGATCTGCGTATCGTCTCAGGCACAGGCACTATCCGCTCCAGCGTACCGTCCATCAATTTTGGAAGCACTGTATGGAGCGCATCGCAGAGCTTCTGCATGATACGGTAACCCGGCACGCGCAACGCAAACGGCGCGGCGGCAGGATGCTCAGCCCCCCGCCTGCCGCGCCTGCAGCAGCGCGAGTTCCTCCGCGGTCAGCTCGCGGCATTCTCCCTCCGCCAGATCTTCCGGCAAATAAAGTTTTCCCATACCCAAACGCTTCAAGGCAACAACCTCAGCCCCGCAGCATCCGAACATCCGCTTGATTTGATGATAACGCCCCTCGCGCAGCGTGACCAGCGCGATACGGGTATCAATTTTGATCAAGTCTGCTGCCTTACAGATACCGTCTTGCAGCACAACACCCGCCAAAAATCTTTCACGCATCTCCTCCGTGACCGGAATGTCAAGCTCCACATGGTACAGCTTCGGCACATGCTTTTTGGGTGCCAAAATATTGTGCGCGAGCGCGCCATCGTCTGTAATGATCATCAGCCCCGTCGTATCGCGGTCAAGCCTTCCGGCCGGAAACAGCTCCCGGCCACGATACGCCTCCGGCACCAGTTCCAGTACCGTCCGGTGATCGCGGTCCTCAGTTGCCGATACATAGCCCTGCGGCTTGTTCAGCATCAGATAAACATGGCGCTTAAAGTTCAGCTGCTTGCCATCAATCGTGATCTTCGCCATCGCGGGATCTGCCTTATCCGATGATGCCTTGACAGGGCTTCCATCCACTGCCACCCGCCCCTTGGCGATCAGCGCCTTGACCTCCTTGCGTGAATACTGCCCCTGCGAGGCGATGATCTTATCAATTCTTTCCAAATTGTGATTCTCTCTTTCCGCGCCTCAATAGGCGCTGTATAGAGATATTTTATCATGATTCATAGCATCACCGCAAGTGAAAGCAGCATCTTTTGCTTCTATATTCCATACCGTATAAAAAACGCTCCTACACACTTCCGCTTATCACGTTGGACCATCTGGTGTAGCAGATCAGCCCGTTGACATTGCGGTATCCACGAATCTTATAGTATTTTGTGGTGCCGGACGTGACATTCCGATTGTAGCAGTCGCTGCCTTCCAGCGTATAAGCCTTCTGATAATAACTGTCGTCAAAAGAATGGTAGATCTCATAGCCGTCTACCTGAAAGCCCTTTGATTTCGTCCAGTTCAGACGGATGAGGCTCACGCGCCCCGGCTGTGCTTTTTCGGTGCTGCTCACCTTAGCTTGGATCGTGGTATTGCGTACGCCGCTGATGATCCATGCGTTTTCGATCCGTTCCTTTTCCCCGATGACAAAGGTGCCCTGCAGACTGCCTTGGATCTTGCAGCGGAGCAACGGGCTTCCGTTTTTTTCTGTTTTTTCGGAGGAAAATTTGTTCTGATAGACTTTTCCGCCTGTGACCACTCTGCCGATGCCGATCTCACCGGTTTGCAGAGCATCTGGCAGGTCGGCGAGATCCAGGACCACCGACGCGCCGCTGCTGTTCGGGTTGAGGATTGTCTTGCCGCCGGAGCGGAACGAGAGCTTGCGTACGATCGCCGTCTTGCCGAAGAGTCTCTTTTGCTCCGCAGACAACACGCTCTTTTCGGTCACCACGTCAACGGTCGTTCCCTTCGCCTTGCTGATCAGGGAGTTCATCAGTTTCCGGTCCAGCGTCACACTGCCCAGATACGTGCGGATCTCCAGCGGAGCTTTCGTTTGTTTGCGGATCTTTTTGAGTAGTGTTTTGCTGATCGTGATCACTGCTTTATCCGCTTTTGCCTCTGCCGATGCGCTGATATAAAAACGCAGAGGCTGTACATCGGCCTCATCTTGACTTGCAGCAGCATCCGCGGCTGCACGAAGAGCTGCCCCAATGTCTGCTTCTTTCAGCCGCGCTTTTAATTCAACTTTTCCGTTTTTGCTGTTTGTGTAGGTTTTGCCTGCGATAGCGATCACCGTCGGCGCCGTTTCCTGCTGCGGGTCCTGCGCGTTCTCCGCGGAGGACGAGGTCTCGGTCACAACGGCCGCATACGCCGCAGCGGCTGAGATCGGCACTGCGGTATGGTCTGCAGCGTATGCCATATCGTTTTGTCTGGGGCTGAGAGCCGGCATTGCCGTTACAACCGCCGCTGATAAGGCCAGTGCGATCAGTTTCCTTTTCATTTCTTACCGTTTCCTTTCTATTTTTTATGCCCGAAGAGGACAGCTTACGCCGTCCTCTTCTGCATTCGATTGCGATTGTGAAGGCTTTTGTCCTCTCAATGCGCTTAAACTATTTTGCTCGCGCGCATCGTGATTATCGCGACTATTTCTTCGTAGAATGATCTTCTTTTCTCTTCCGGTTCCATGCGCCGAAGGCGATGATGCCGATGACTGCGATCAGGATCGCTGCCGAAGCTACCGGATTTTCACGGACCGTGTCGGTCACGGACTTGATCAGTTTGTAGATCTTGCTTTCCGGCTGGATCTCGCCCTGTTCGCCGCCGCCCTGACTCTGTCCGCCGCTTTCCGGCTGGTCGATCTGTTCATGATCGTTGTCGTCCGAAGCCTGGGATGGGGCCGGATCGTCCGCGATCTCCTGCGGAACCGGCTGTTCTGTCGGAACTGCCGCTGCCGGCTTCGGGGTCACGCTCGGGGTCACATCCGTTCCGGTTCCTTTGCCGCCGTTCGGTTTGTCGCCCTTGCCGCCGGTCTGTCCGGTTCCGTCACCCTGCTGTCCGCCTTGGCCGTCGCCCGGTTTGTTTCCGTCGCCTTGGCCGTCTCCGTCGCCATCGCCGTCTCCGTCACCCGGTTTGTCGCCGGTTCCTTCGCCGCCGCCTGTGCCGCCGCCGCTTCCGGAGCTGCCGCCGGCTGTCGTCGTGCTGCTGCCACCCGCGCCGCTAGCTGCCAGGTCACTGCTGACCGTGATATCTGCCGTCGGATTCGTGGAATCATATAACAGCTGGTCGCCGTTCTTATCCTTGATCTTAACGTCATAGCTGGTCGTGGTCTTGCTGCCGTCCGGATTTTCGACGACCTTGGCATCCGGAATACCGACTACCGTGGTCTTGACCTTCTGACCGTTCTTCACGAAAACGGTATCGCATTCGGACAAACCGGCTTTTTCACTGAGTTCACTGGAAACCGTCGTGGTGATCTCAGCTTTTGTGCCATCCGGCCACTCGATCTCCTGTTTCCGATCGACTTCTACCTTGAAGATGATGCCCGCTTCGCCGTCCTTGTTGAAGATCGGACCGGTTTCGCCCTGTGTCCAGGTTCCGCGCGGACTGTGATCCTTATCCAGTTCGTAAGCGATCTCGCCGCTGACGAATGCGGAATCCGGCATGTCCTTCGCGCCTTCTCTTCCGCTTTCGTAACCGTCCGCGTCGGAGTAATAAGCATTGGATACCGTCGTGCAGGTGTTGCCGGCGATCGGATCAAAGCTCGGGCTCGGATTGGTGAGTGTTCCGTTCCAATAAGCGTTTTCGATGCTCGACGTCTTGCCGCCTGCGAAGTTGAACGGTGTGGAACCCATGATGCCGCCGACACCGTCGCCGCTGTTTGCACCGAGGTCCAAAGTACCGTCCGCATAGACATCCTTCAAAACAGCTCCGTTCGGCTGTGCGTCCTGATTGCTGCCTAAGATGCCGCCGACACTGTCTGCATTCTCGGCTTTGATCGTTCCGGTAAAGCCGCAGCGATCTACACGCAGCTTGCCTTGGGTGGTCCCTTTGACACCGACGATGCCGCCAATGCCGTAAGCGCCGTCCTTGCTGGCTTCGATCAGGGCGTCAGACATACAATCGCTGATATTGCCGGCACCGTAGCCTAAGATGCCGCCCATACCGCCGACACCGCCGCCGTTAGCCGGATTCGTTGTGCATCCGGTACCCTTGATGGCTGCCGCGCCGACTTCACAATTGCTGATAGTCGCAGAACCCTTATCATCCTGTCCGATGACACGGCCTGCGATGCCGCCGACATAGCTGCCGCCGGTGATGCTCACGCCGTCCTCGATCGTACAGCCGGAGACTGTACCGCCTGGAATGGACGCGTTCGCCGTCGAAATGGTCCCTACAATACCGCCTGCGATATCATCGCCGACGAAACTGCTTCCGGATCTTACGCGGCAGTTTTCGATCGTGCCGCCGAACGGGTTCGTCGTATTGTTCCCGATGCCGGTCCAGTCGCTGCCCAATGTAAGGTCGCTGCCCAGTACGAAGGTCCTGCCCTTGCAGGCATTGCCCGCGTTTACATAAGCAGCCAATGCTTTTAAGGTTTCATAGTCACTGATGGTGATTGCGTCAAACTCGCCCTGATCGTTGCGCGGCTGGTTCTTGATGAAGTCTTCGAAGTTCTTGACCGGATCTGCGGTTTCGGAACCGCTCGCTTTCCATTTTGCGATCAGCTTCATATCCGCGCTGACAGCCGGAATGCTGTCAAGGACTTCGTCGCTGCCGTCCGGTGCCCATCCCAGGAACTGATAGCCGCGTCCCTGTACCATATCGTGCTGTGCCTTCGGAACGCCGAGCCCTGCGATCGCAAGGTTTTCTGCGTTCTTCTTCACTTTGACGAGATATGCCGCACTCTTCTGTCCGTCGACGTTAAAGTATCCGCCGTCCGCGTCAAAGGTCAGCATGCATTCGTCCTCTGCAAGCCAGCCTGCATATAAAGTCAGGTCGCTTGTGAAAGTATCGGCGTCAAATTTCAGATGGCTGCCGGCGTCATAGAACCATCCGCAGAACGCATAACCGTCTCTGGTCGGTTCTTTTGCTGCCGGGATCTCGGCTTTGCTGCCGGTTTCCGCGTCAAAGGCATAAATCGACTGGTCATCGATGGCTTCACCTTCGTACAGACGCTCGTCAAACAACGCCGGATCTTTTTCATCGCCGTTTCCGTTCAACGTGATCGTCACGGTATCGATCTTCTCCCATCCCGCATACAGGGTCAATGGATGTTCTTCGGTATCGTAACCGCTGAGGATCTTGGTGTAAGCAAACGGCTGCAGGCATTCACGGTCGGTGTACCAACCGGTGAAACGATAGCCCTTGCGGCTGATCGGATCGTTGAGGACCTGCTTTGCGATCTGCTTGTTCAGGGTTTCTTCACTCAGACGATCTCCGTTCTGATAGGTGAACGAGATCTCTTCTGCTTTTTTCGGCGGCGTGATCAGCGGGAGCAGCGTCCACAGCTTTTCTTCGCCGGCATTGCCGTTGAGTACGACTTTCATTTCGGTGCCGTAATCGCTCGGCATTTTGATAAAGTTCAGGTAGAGGTTCAGGTCTGCACCTGCGCTGACCGTCAGGGTCACCGTCGAGGTCAGATCGATCTTACCGGTTTCTTTCTCTTTGATCTCTTTATCTTTGATCTTCAGGCTGCCTTCGAGGATCCCGCTGCCGGAAACCTCGCTGAGTGCGTAGCCCTCCGGTGTGTTGACCTGGAAGGTGATCGGATATTCTTCTGCCGGTTTCTTTGCGAAATATCCGGTCAGGAGTTTTGCATCGCAGCTGACATCCATCTGCGTCCGCTTGTCTGCGAACGGAAGCGTGATCGCCTCCTGCAGACCTTCGATATCGTCCAGGCCGACGGTATGTACATTCAGTTTGTATACCGTACTGCCGGTGGAAAATACCGGATTCTGCGCTCCCTGGTCAAAGAAAGCGGTACGCTTGCCGGCCAGATCGCCCTTGTCGAGGATATAGGCCAGACTGCCGTCGGTTACAGCTTCTTCGCTTACCTTTTTCGCGTATTTGGCGTCTTGGATGCTGACGCCTTCCGCAAAGTGATCCACATAGTAGTTTGCTTCGTTATCTGCCTGCAGTACGAAGGCGGTGGAAATTGCCGCTGCCGTTTCGCCCTCGACCTTACCCGTACTGAAACAGTTTCCGATCTGCGAAGCAGGGTTGTATGCACCGCTGTTCGTGTCTGTAGACTTATAGCCGACCCGCAGACCGGTGATGCCGGCTGCACGGCCGTTGGCTTCTTTCGCCGTCACATCGCCGGTGTTATAGCACAGGGAGACCGGCAAAGCGCAGTTTGTAGAGCCGCCGCCGGCTGCATTGCCGATATAGCTGTGCGCGGTACCGATCAGGCCGCCGGCGCAGTTATAATACGGCTTTGTCGTATCTGCGGTCGCGGCTTCATTGGTGATATTGCCGCTGTTCACCGCAAGGCGCAGTTCGCCTTCACGCGCGCCGAACCAAGAGTCTGAACCGTTAGCCGTATAACCGATAATGCCGCCGACACTGGTCGCTTCTACGCTAAGTCTGTTAAAGCGAGGCATCGACATATTTTTCCGCTTGCCGCCGGCCAGCAGCTTCACATCGGCATGGTTCTCGACTTCGCTGATCTTCGCATCCTGTCGTAAGGACGTTGGTGTATTATGCGCCGCTGTCGAAACGAGACCGATGATACCGCCGACACAGGCTGCTGCTGCCTGTACGCTGCAGTCTTCCGCGATTTTGATCTTGCTCACTGTCAGGTTCATCTGGGAGCTGCCGAGCAGCATGCCCACAGAAACTTTGGCGTTCGGCGTTTCACCGGTGTCGCAGATCTTGGATCCGCGGATCGTCAGATCACGGATCTCTGCGTCGCTGGTCTTGCCGAACAGACCGGCATCCTCGCCGCTCTGCAGATCCTGCAGGTCGATGTAAAGGCCGCGGATGCTGTGTCCCTGTCCGTCGAAGGTTCCGCTGAAGAAGTTTTCGAGGCCGATCGGCTGCCATGAACCGATCTCCGCGCCGCAGAGGGCCGACAGGTCGATATCCTTTGCCAGCTTTACGGTCTTGCCGGCAAAGCTCTTGCCTTCATTTACGAGCTGCGCAAGGCCCCTGAGCTGTCCGGCTGTATCAATCGTAAGTTCTTCCGCTGCGTCATCATACCAGTCCGTAAATACAAAGTTCTCATAGTTTGCTTCATCGCCGTAAACCGCAAGGATATTCTGCATCTGTGCCCGGATCGGAACATCCTTGGCGTCCTGCAGGCTGCTGACCTGCCCATTGATAATGAATATCACTTTGGCAGACTTTGATGCATCCGTCTTATCTTTAATGTTCAGCACGGCCTTGAAATCACGTGTCATTTCCGTGCTCTTTTCGTTTTCGCTGCCATCTAACGTCAAGCTCTTGCCGTCGGATACCAGATCAATCTGATATTTTTCCGCATCGGCTTCCGTAAATGGCTTAAATGCGATCTCCATGATCGGATATTCCGCAAACTTGCCGAACAGCGGATACTTCGCCTTTGCGTCATATCCCCAGAAGTTTTCGCCGCCGGCTTTGTTGAGCTTGACCGTCATCGTACTTCTCTTGAAGCTGTCCGCATTGACCGCCAACGGTTCGGTCCCGTCATAGACCAGAACCTCGCCCTCTTCGGCAAGCGCATAAACGGCTTCGTACTTTCTGGTCGGATTGGCGTTCTCGCTGTTGTACAGTGAACCGATCGCCTTTAACTGCGTATTCTCTGCCACATAGCTGATACAGCCCTGCACATACAGTGCGGCGCCGGTCTGGGAAGCCACTGTCGGAAAACTGCTCGATCCGATGATGCCGCCGTTGCTGGCGCCGGTCGCGCCGTCCGTCTTTTGGGTCTGCACATTGCCGGTGTTCTCACAGTTTACGATCTGTATTTTTGAAGTTCTCTTACTGTCCGTATTTCCTACAATACCGCCCGCAGCCGCTGTACCGCAGACAGCTCCGCTGTTGCGGCATTTTTCGATCCGGCTCTCTGCATTCGTCGCAGCCTGCAGGTAACCGACGATCCCGCCGATCACGCTCTTGCCGTTTCCATCGATTTCGGCGGTATTTTCACAGTTCCGCATCCAGCCGGTAAAGCTGCCGACAATGCCGCCGACATTCGTGCCGCTGGCTGTAACAGCGCCGAGGTTGCGGCAGTTTTCCACTACCGGTTCCTTCAACACGCCACTGCTTGCATAGTTGCCCACAATGCCGCCCGTTTTGGTGCCGGTGATGCTGCCTTCGTTGCGGCAGCCGCGGATATAGGTGCACTTGGCAGCCGTATTGTTCTTTGTTTCTGCGACAATGCCCGCAGTTGTCGAGTTTCCTGTAATATCTGCTTTGTTGACGCAGTTTTCGATCACGCTGTTGGTTGCAGTGGCTAAAATTCCACCGGTGACTGCCATATTTCTAGTCTGCCCCACAACTTTGACCCCGTTCACACAGTCTGTGATCCGGCTGTTGGTTGCGGAAACGCAAAGACCGGCTGTGCCGATTGTTGAACCTGCACTCGCATGGTTTTCGCCGGCAGCGGTCAGATTCTTCAGCTCTGCACCGTCGAGATAGCCAAACAATGCCATGTCCGTTTTACTGCATTCCCCGATCTGATACGTGATCTTCTTGCCGGCTCCGTCAAAGGTGCCCTTGAACGGTGCTGCTTTCTTCGCCGCGATCGGTGTCCAGATTTCATCCTTGCTGACATCGATATCTTTGCCGAGTTTGACGGTCCGGCCGCTGAAATCATTGCCGCCGTTGACCAGCTGCGCGAAGCCCCGCAGTTCGCCCGGCGTCTGTAACGTAAATTCGGACTTCTGCTCCGAATACCACAGGGTGTTCGGTTCCTGTTCGTATTCTGCCATGCTGCCATACTGCAGCGTGATATTTTTGCCTTCGACCTTCAAGGTCATCTCCAGCGCAGATTCCTTTTTTTCGTTGGCTTCGAAGCGGCTCTGTCCGGCGCCTCGGTCACCATTCGCCAGTTCGGTCACGGTATAGACCGGATACTGCTCCTTCGTGCCCTGCAGCTTTACCTTGAGTTCGGTGCCGTCTGTGACATAATAGTCCTGTTCGATGCCTTCTCCCAACGCCGTGACTTCTGCACTTGCTGTGATCGGATTGGTGTCCTGCCCATAGGTATACGGCATAATCGTGACCTGATAAACGGCCGGACTGTCTGCTTCCGCCCACTGCAGCTTGCCGTCCTTTATGGTATAGGCCGGCACTGTGCTGCCCTGGTTCAGAAGCCATACGGTCTTCCAGCTGTGAAGCTGCTCTTTCGGCACATAGGTCACATTGTCGTAGGTCACACCATCGCTGTCTTTGCCGCAGCTGACAAGCGTGCGTTTGTCATAATCCAGATCACGGTAAAGAAGGAAAAGATTATTCTCTCCGCTCCCGTAGCAGCCCCTGACTTCGCTGAGATATTTCAAGGAAACATGTGCGATCTCATAAGGCGTGGTATCGGAATACTCGCCGCGATCCGTTCCCGTAATATTTCCTTCATTGAAACAATTGAGGATCTTATTGTTCGAGCTGCCGGATACGATGTTCGAAAGAAGCCCTGATGCGTATCCATAGGTTCTATCGGAATGCACTGCACCGTAGTTCGCGCAGTTTTCCATCAGCATGGTTCCGGTTTTGCCGACGGTATTCACGATCCCGGCAGCATCATGTTTGCCGGTCGTAACATTTACGTCACAACGATTGATGACATGCCTTAAGATTGACTTGCCGTCAAGATATCCAACTATCGCAGCAACGCCGCCGTAAGATGACGATGTGCCTGTGAATGCCGTAATGTTCACTGCTCCGCTCACCGTCAGATCCTTGATCTCCGCGTCTTTAATGCAGCCAAAGAGCGCAACGGCTTTATCATAGGCTGCTTTTTCATCGTCGAATAAAACATTCTGCAGCTCATGCTTCTGACCGTCAAAAATGCCGGAAAACGGAATGTACACATATCGCGTGTACTGGTTTTTGTCTCCATACGTTTCTTCTTTTACATTGCCGACCGGTGTCAGAACTTTGTGCTCGAAGTCGACGTCGTTTGCCAGCACCACGGTCTTGCCCGCAAGGGTATTGCCCGCGTTGACGCAAGCCGTCAGCGCTTCCCAGTCTGCGGGATCTTCGATCGTGTAATAACTGAGGGTTTCGCAGCTGACCGCTTCCGCACTGCCTTCCGGCGTATAGGAAGCCCATGCCCAGGTGCCGCCGCCTTCCGCATCGGCGGTGAATCCAAAGGCATCTTCCATCTTCATAGCCTGTTTGCCTTCATAGACCATCCGCATCCTCGCATCGGCAAGAAGCTGCGGCAGGTTGGCTTCTGCCAGCTGATTGGCCGCGTTCAGCAGCTCAGCCGCCGTTCTCGCCGGCGTCGGCTGCTGCTCTTTCACAGGGGCTTCCGCTTCCTGCGGCTGCTCCGGCGTCTGCGGCTGCTCTGCATCCTGCGTTTCACCGCCTGTCTGCGGTTCCTCAGTCTGGCTCGGCTGCGGCTCCCCGCTCAGATCCAGGCCCGTTTCCGCAAAGGCAAAGCCCATCTGCGAAAAGACCATCATCAGGCCGAGCAGCAGGCAAAAAACTTTTTTGCGCCAGTCGCCTTGTCTCTTTTTCATGCAGACACCTCCTCTCCTCGGTTCTTTTGGTTCTTCATCTTTTACTACCTCTCTTTCATAAAAACTGATTTATAGCAAAGAGTCTCCTGCTTTCAGGTCAACCTGCTGTTTCGATTTCAGCGTGCCGCCGCGGTGACCTTGGCGGACCATTTGGTATAGCATTTCACGTCGCCGATATGTTTATATCCGCGGACCTTGTAATAGCGCCGGCTTCCGGCTTTCAGTCCGGTCTGCCGGAAGGAGCGCGCGGAAGTGGTCTTGATCTTTTTCCACTTGCCGTTCTTTTTTGAGGAAGCGTAGACCTGATAACCGTCTACGGAAACCTCGGGTTTCTTCCAGCTGACTTGGATCGCGCCGCGTTTTCCGACCGCTTTTGCTTTGATCACGGTCTGTTCAGCTCGATTGACCGCGCCGGCCCGGTTCTGCACGGCACGGAAGTTCTGCGCAGCGTCCAGCAGCACGATGGTCCCGAACGTATCCGTGGTCAGCGAATAAGCATTTCTTGACGAACTGATCTCCTTGGTGTAGTCCGGATCATGTCCCCAGATCTCTACAAGTGTGCCGTCCTCCTTTATGACGGCTGCTCGCCGGCTCACACCCGGCGTCGGTTCTACCGCAAGCCATGCCGAGATCCATTCCTTTCCTTTCCACAATCCCGAAACCTTTTTTCCGCCAATGCTGCACGTAAGCTGCCACATTTCGGCGTTTTTTCCATAGAGTGCGCGTTGTTTGCGGCTCATCGACACCTTTGCCAGAAAGAATTCCAGAATCTCATCGTCCAAACTCCGAGCGGTCAGTCTCTGCTGTACCTCTTCGTCGAGCGAGATGTGGCCGATCGTTGTCTGCAGGCTGATCTGCAGCGGATCCTCGCCGCGGCAGTTGTTGGCGATCCACTTGCATTTGAGCCGGATGCGGACAGCCTGCATCTGTTCTGCGCCGGAAAGGCTTACATACATGATCCCCGGGGTATTCGCCCTGCCGATCTCCGCTGCCTTGTCCAGCATTTGGTCGGTCACATTAAAAACCGCGGTCTCGTCAGCCTGCGTTTGAGATGTGCCGGTGTCTTTCGCAAGCGCAAAGCTTTCCTGTGATAAAAGTAGGCTCAGACAAAGGAGCAGGCAGCATGCCCGGTGCAGGATCCTGCGCTTCTTCTCTTTTCTCCCATTCATGCGTTTTTCTCCCTAACCGGCTATTTTGCCTTCACGCTTTTGACTGCCGACCACTTGCTGTAATACGGAGCCTTGTTGATGGTGCGGTAAGCGCGGATCTTGTAGTAACCCGTCTTGCCGGAAGCCAGGCTCTTGTCGATATAGGTCAGGACCGAAGCCTTGGTGATGGTCTTTACGGACTTGAAGCCGCCGCTCTTCTTCGAAGAGCGATAGATCTGATAACCGTTCGCGTTCGGGACCTTTTTCCAGCTGAGGACCGCGCTCTTCCTGCCGGCCTTGACGGTCAGCGACGGCTGCGCTGCCTTGATCCGGCGTTTCGCGGCGTTGTTGACCTCACTGGTCTTGGCGTCGTTCACTTTTATATCGACCGTTGCGTAGAGCGTATCCAACTGCGTTTCGTCATTGTACATCTGATTCGCGTAGTAGATCAGTACGTCGCTATCCTTCGCGGTCAGCGGGTCGGCTCCGTACTGTACGTACTGGCTGATGTCCATGCGCTTGCCGTTTGCCAGCACCGCTTCGACCTTCATGCCTGCCGGGTTGAACACATCCCCGATGTCGTAAGTCGTCTGCGTCGGCAGCTTGCTGATCGTGATCTTCTTGATCTTGCTGCCCAGCGCCATCATCTGCGCGGAGTCGTTTTTAAAGTATATCGTACCGTATTCGTCGACGATCGGACTGCAGATGGCATACTGTGCCTGTGCGCCCTGCGGGGTGAACAGCGTCGGCGCGCAGACCCAATCCTGCATGCCGTCATTTTCGATGACCGCGTCGACCGGTTCGGTCAGGCCCGGCTTGTCTTTGATGTAACGCAGCTTGCCCGGCGTCATGTTTTCAAAGAAATAAACATAGGTATAGCCGTCGCCCGCACCAGTGTAGACCAGGCCGCTGGTCTGCGGGTATCCCATCGTGTACGCACGATAGGCGATTTTCCATGTTTTCAGATCAATGACCGTGATATTATGTCCGTTGTATTTGGCGAACTGTCCCGGACCGGAAACGCCGACGTAGGCTCTGCCGTTATAGATCGCCGGGGTGGAGGTACTCATACCGCCCAGATCCAGCTCCTTCAGATCGGTAATCTTGCCCTTTGCGGAAACCTTTGCCGCGTAGAAGCTGCCGCCCTTCGAGGTGAAATAATAACGGTCGGTGGTCTTATCATAAGAAACATTACTGCGGATGTCCGCGTTCAGTCCGCTCTTTTTGTCCAGCAGCGCACCGGTCTTCGGATCAAGGCTGAGCAGGTTGGACGTCTGCTCGGTGTAAGCGCTGTCGCCGTCATCGGTGCCGACCAGCACGAAGTTTTTGCAGACATAAGCGCCTGCCCAATAAAATCCGCCCTTCGAAGTGTACGTCCATTTGGCTTTTTTCGCTTCGTTGGTCTTTTTC
Organism: uncultured Eubacteriales bacterium; assembly: GCA_900551415.1. Classification (GTDB taxonomy): domain Bacteria; phylum Bacillota; class Clostridia; order Peptostreptococcales; family Anaerovoracaceae; genus CAG-238. The sequence continues at coordinate 16,595 of URWB01000007.1, read as the reverse complement.
GTATTTTCATCCTTGACGCTGAGGCAGACAAAATTGGCATCGCGTGTTTCGGAGTTCCAAAAGCCGGTATAAAGATAGCCGTCATAATAGGTGATCGGGCAGTTCGGCTGTCCGCCCAGCTTGTCCGTATAGACCCACAGGGATTTGAGCGTCTTGGCGTCAAAGGCCTGCACGATGCCGCCTGCCAGACCGACAAAGATCTTGCCGTCCGCGTAGGTCGGCGGTACAATGCTGAAGCTGGAATTGTTGACCATCGGCGCGGAAGCGACGCGTTCGCCGCTGATCGCATCCATCTTGTTGATGGTCTTGCCCTGATTGTAGTATAGGTAGCCGTCTACCAGAATCGGAGAGCCGACTGCCTGTCCGCCGTAACCGCTGCCGGATTTGGTCGCCCACAGCAGAGCCGCTTCGGACGCCTTGGTCGGTACCGGACTCTTGGTTACCGCATTATGCGTATTATTCCCGCGAAAATTCGTCCAGTCGGTCTTTATGACCTTGCCCGGATCCGGATTTTCGCATACGGATTCCGTCAGATCTGCCGCATAGCCGGTCGCCGCTGTACTCAATATCAAAGCCAGCATCAGCACGACCGTCAGCAGACGCCGCATGTTGAAGTGTTTGTGTTCTTTCATCATTCTCCTCCTATTGTTTTTTATTGATCTATCGCATATCGAAGAGCCGCGGTTCCCCATTTTTTACCCGTTCATAAGCTGCCAGCGCGTAGGCTGCCTGCTCGGTGGCCATCAGATTCGTGCCGCCGTCCACGACATGCGTGAACCCGCCGTCCTTCTGCTGAAAGGCCAGCAGCGCCTCGAGTGTTCCGGCAAAGCGATCGTCCTCCGCGGCATCAATCCCCAGTGCAGAGAGCGCCGTCAAAACCTGCGCGCAGCTTTCGGCATTTACGCTGCCCCAGCTTTCAAAACTGCCGTCCGGCAGTTTTTTGTCCGCAAGGCAGGAAAGCGCCCGATCTGCCGCCTCGCGGACTTCGGTCAGTGTCTCTTTTGTGACCTCTCCGCAGAGCGTCTCGTCGCCGCAGACATAAGGCGCCATCGCGGTCAATGCCATGGCCGTCAGATCGACGTCGGCCTCTTCGCCGCTCAAGGTCCAGCCGCCGTCCGCGGTGCGGTTGTCCAACAGATACCGCAGCAGTGCTTCGCGTGTCGTCTGCACCGGCGCGGCAGCCGTCCTTCCGCTTGCCGCGGCCGCGCCGCCGCCTTGCTGTGTCTGCGGCGCCTCCGGCGCATCTGGGATCTCGTAGCCGCCGCAGTCATAAGCGATCAAAGCCCAGATGGGTCCGTTGATCCCCTGTCGGCACACATTGCGCAGATCCGTCAGTTTTTCCAAAAAGTCATAGCCGCCCACATTCGTCGGGTCGCCGCCTGCCGCGGTCCATCCGAGCAGGATGCGTGCATATTCGGTGTATTTATAGCCGGTCGCGGTGTTGAGCACTCCCTGTGCCTCCCGCACGACCGCCGCCGTGTTTTCACGATAGGTTCGCAGAAACGTGTCGCTGACCTTGCCGCCTCCGCGTGTCAGGGCGATGACAGCCCATTCGCCGCCGACGGAACCGGTCATCGGCTTGGTAACGGTCTTTTCCAGATATGCCTGCACCGCATCCAGCGCTTTTTGGTAAGGCTGGCTACTCGATGCGCCGCAGCCGCCGAGCACAGTGCTGAAGATCAGCAGCAGGCAGAGCAGCAGGCTCAGTTTCCGCATATTCGGCTGTTTCATCTTCTTGTTTCCTTCTTTCTTATGATCCACCATATGTTCCATGATCCGTTTCCTCGTCATTTACGCTTTTTCATCTGCCGGTAAAACTGCAGGACTTTCTGATAATCCTCTTCCCGGACCGGATGCGCGCTGTAGCGCGCTTCCTGATAAATGGCCTCGATCTCCGCCCGCGTTTCTGCCGGCGCGCCCTGTTTCTGCCGGCGCGCCGCCTTTTCCTCGCGTCTGCGGATAAAGTACAGCAGCGCGAGGATCGCTTGGCGCCGGTCGGCGCCGGTGATATCCCTGCGCCGCGGCCGACCCTTCCGTCCTGCCGGCCGGACGCGCTGCTTCCGGCGGGCCGCCCACACGGCGGCCGTCGCCAGCAGCAGGAGCAAGAGCAGCAGTGCTGCCAGCATCGGGTAATTGACTTCGGATTCCGTCGTCACAGTCTGTTGCTCTTTGTCATCCGTTTGCGGCTTTTTCTGCGTCTGCTGCGCAATCTGCGGCTGTTCGGCAATACGGACGCTGCCTGCGCTTTTCATCAGCCCGATATACGGCGGCGTCGTTTCAAACGGCAGCCAGCCGACGCCGTCCTCATAGTATTCGGCCCAGCAGTGTGCCTGCGCCGCTGTGACGGCAATCTCCTCACCGGCTTTGGCATCCTTCGTCATACCCGCCGTGATCAGATACCCCTCTGCGAATCTGGCAGGGATTCCGTAATAGCGGAACGCCAGCACGGCTGCGGTCGTAAAATGTTGATCGTAACCCGACTTGCGTGTCAGAAAATTTGCTGCAAAGTCTTTTTCCTCACTGTCCGTAACGGATTCGTCGTACTGCATCCCGCTCAGCGTTTCTAAGATCGCCGCTTTGGCTTCTCCGCTGGTGCGGACTCCTGCCGCGTCCGGAAAGGTTTCGGCAAGGACGTCCCTGCATGTTTCCGGGAGTTCGAGGTCGCAGCGCAGCACATAGCCGCGGTAGTTCGATTCGGCCTGCCGGTAAGCAGTTTCTTCCGGGCTTTGGGACGCGGACAGCGCATCGAGGATCGTTCCGTAGCGGTCGATGAGATACGGCCGCGCGGTCACAGCATAGCGCTGCGCGCTTCCATTCCCCGGATGCAAACCGCCTCCGATCAGCGGCGTCCCCTTGGCTTCGATCTCTTCGGCTTCATACGGCAGATAAAGGTAGCGGCGGCTGGCACCGGTATTAATCACACGGATCACATTGCCGGGGTCTTCGCCCGCGGCCTGCAGTCCCGCGGCTTTCTGTGCCGCGGCCAGCATAGTCTGACTGTCAAACCGTTCTTCCGAAAGCCGGTAAAACAAAGCGTTGCTCTCCGCTGCCTCCGCAGTGTCTGAGGCTGCCGCGCATGTCCATCCGTCTTTCGTGTAGTGATCTCCGGTATAGCCACGGAGATAATACGGCTGCGGCTCGCTCATCGTCACACGCAGCACGGCCGCGTCCTCGGCCGCTTCTGCGCTCTCTGCCGGTTTGGCTGCCGCCGCGCTGCGCTCCGCGGCCGCATCGGTCCGAAAGCGTCCGAACGTCATGCCGCTTCCGGCTCCGCCGTACCGCCAGGTTTCTATTTTGGTGCTCCAGTCCGCCCGCAGCACCGCGAGCGACTGTTCCCCTCCCGCGGCAGAAAAAAGATCGTCAACTGCCGTTCCGGTCAGCAGCAGAAGACACAAGAACAAAATTGCTTTTTTATGATTCCCGGCAAATGCCCCGAGCAGCCACGCCGCCCCCGCGCATGTGAAGTAAAGGCCAGGCATCCGGGCGTCTGCGGTCGGCAGCAGGAGCTGCAGGGCGATCACCGGTATCGAAAAAACAGCAAAAGTCAGGGAAAAGGAAGTCCCTCCGCGGCGTAGAGCCGCAAAGAAACACCAGCCGCAAAAGCAAGCCGCCAAAACCAGAACCGCAGCAAACAGCAAGAGGCTTCCAGTTTCAGTATAAACCTGGTGCAGCGCCGCATCATACAGCGCGCGGTGTTCCAAATACAGATTCAGGATCCCGCCGAAACTCCCGGCATGCAAAGCTTCCCTCAGATCGCCGCAGGCAATCTCTAAAAGGCTGAGTACCCATGTGATCCCGCAAGCGGCCGCAAGGATCCCTGCCGGTGCGTCTTTGATTTTAAAGGTTGTAAGTTTTTGCTGTTTCATCGTCGATTATGATAACCTGTGAAAACGAATTTTCTCCATACTCCCGCGAAAATCGTTCCCATATCGTCTTTTTGCGTTCTTCCAAGGTCGCGCCGAGCAATGCGCCCAGCGCCTGTATCAGATCTTCGGCCGAGCGGATCTCGGCTGTCTGTATTTTTTGCGTTTCTTTGGCCCACCAGCCGACGTCATGCAGGATCCCCCGATCCGTCAATTCTTCGGATAAGGCGATCAGGCCCGCGCAGGCTCGCTCGATCGCATCCTGCGAGTCATAGTCCTGCGGACTGCCGGACTGCGTCGGTACCCGCCCGCACCCGGATGCTCTGGCACCGGACCGTGCGGATGGATAGCTGTTTTCCAAAAGCAGCAGCAGTTTTTGTCCGACCGGCCAGCTTCCTTCGCGAACGATCCAGTTGTCGCTCCGACTGCTGAGTTTCCAGTGTATGCTGCGCAGACTGTCACCGCTGCGGTAATCCCGCAGTTCATAGGTCTGGCTCTGATCAGGTCCGGGCCGGTCCTCCGCGTAAACGTCACTGTTCTGGTCGTACTGCCGGACGATCTCCGGCAGCTGCGGCGGGATTGCCGCCTGTGGGAGCATCAGACAGGACAGTCTCTGCACGGCTCTGTTCTGCTTCCTTCTGCCGCCGAGACGAAAGCGCAGCAGTCCGAAAAGGTCCGTCACGGCGATCTGCTCGATCTGTACCTGCAATTTCCCGGCGTGCGTGTCTTCCAGCTCCACCGTCAGGCTTTTGTTTCCGACTCCGCGACCGAGCAGAATGCCATCGGTCTGCATGGTCTGCTTCTCGCCGGTCAGCTGATTTTCTGTCTGCATCCGCAGATACAGCTTGACCGGCAGCAGGCCGTTATAGTTGGTATTGATCTGTAAACTTGCCTGGTTTTCCCCATTGTAACTGCCCTTCAGGCGGTAGTCTACCCGCAGCCCCTTCGCAGAGACTGCGGCTTGCACGCTCAGTATGACCGCGGCCAAAAGCGAATCCGCGAGGATGATGCCCGCGGACCGCAAATTTCCGGCCAGCCATAAGATCGCCATGATTGTAATCCACAGGATGAAGAATAATCTGTTTTTCATCTTTTAAAATCCTATCGCATTGGCGTTTCTTCTGCCGGAACGCATTCCAGAATCTCCAGCAGGATCTGCCGGTCGCTCTTTTCCGCGATCTTCCCTTTAGCGCTGACGATCACGCGGTGCGCGCAGACGTCCGCAAAGACCTCGCGGACATCCGCGGGGATCACATAGTCCCGTCCGCGAACAAACGCGCAGGCTTTCGCCATATGGTGTAGGGCGATCACGCCGCGCGGGCTGAGCCCCAGGGAAAGCATTTCGTGCGCATCGGCCGCCTCTGCCAGGCGCCCCAGATAGCGCAGGATCTCATCACTGGTATAAACGGTGCGAACGGCCTGCTGCATAGCCAGCACTTCTTCGCGGTCCAGGATCTGCCGCATCGTGTCCAACGGGTTTTCCGTCTGACGGTCGCGCAGGATTTCGACCAGCATATCCAGCGACGGATGTCCGATGGACAGGCGGACCAGGAACCGGTCTAACTGGGCCTGCGGCAGCAGCTGAGTTCCGGCAGTCCCTGCCGGATTCTGCGTGGCGATGACCAAAAACGGTTTCTGCACGGAATGGCTTTTTCCGTCGACCGTCACCTGTTTTTCTTCCATCACTTCCAAGAGCGCGGCCTGGGTCTTGCTCGCGGTCCGGTTGATCTCGTCTGCCAGCAGCAGGCTACACTGCAGTACCGGCCCCTCCTGATAGCGAAATTTTCCGCTTCCCCGATCATACATGGTAAAACCGGTGATATCCGACGGCATGATATCCGGCGTAAACTGGATCCTCCGGTAAGGCAGTCCCAGCGCTTTGCTGAACGCCAGCGCCAGCGTGGTCTTGCCGACGCCCGGCACGTCCTCCAGCAGGATATTGCCCTCTGCCAGGATCGCCATCAGGATCCGTTCGATGACTGCCTCCTTGCCGCGGATGACTTTGCCGGTTTCCGTTAAGATCTCCGTGATTTTTTCATTCATAGCTTTTGTTACCATTCCTTTCCGTAGCTGTCCAGTACGCCATAGGTCCCGGCCATCGTCTCATATCCGCCGATGTCCTTGCCGTATGCCAGTGTAAAACGGATGCGCACTGTGTCGCCGTCCTGCACGTAGGCCTTATTGAAGCCGTAAGAGCTGTAAAGTCCGTTGATCGAATACATCCATCCCGAGCCCTGGCAGAAGTCAAATTCTCCGAGATCGTCCAGGCTCTCAAAGCCGTTTTCATCGAACAGCAGCTCGTCTTTTCTGATCTTAGACGCCAGATCAGCCGGTATTTTATAACCTTTGATCAGGTTCTTTTTGTGGATCTTGGCCAGATAAAATCCGTCATTCAGGTCGCCCGTGTAAGTATAGGTGAATCCTTCCGAACGGAGGTATTCATCCAGTACGTGAGAAAGCGATATGCCGGACTCCACATCGATCTCCTTTGGTTTGATCAGATACGGGATCCCGATGGTCCCTGCCTCGAGGCTGATGGTGATCCGCCCCTTGCCGGTCTGATAAAAGACGGTGTAGGTCTTGCGCACCGTGTACTGGTATTCATCTGTGATCTTGATGTTGATCGTGTTGGCGCCGCTGCGCAGCTGCGTGCTGTAGGTCTGCCGGTTCATCTCACCGATGTAGTCCGCCGGGCTGCCGTTGACCATCACTTCCATGTCGCTGTAGGCAAGCGCTTTGCCGCGGTAGTTTGTCACCCAGACATCGAAATTCAGTGTTGCTTGGTTGTAGATGCCGTTTTCTTTCAGATTGGTGCGGATCAGCGGCTGTTTTTCGGTCGGCGTGCTGCCCTCCGGGCGCACATAGTTAATCTTTTTGATATACAGCTGCGTGTCTCCGTCCGCATCCTTGTACTTGACCTGGATGATCGTCGTGCCCTTGGTGCTGAGCAGCGCCGCGTAAGCTCCATTGACGCTCTGCAGCAGACTGTCGCTGCCAATGCCGGTGATATTGCGGACATAGAGGATCTGTGCCGGATCATCCAAACCGATCTCCTGCATCAGATCGGAAACCTGAATGCTCTGCTGTACCAACGCGTCCTCCGGCAGGTCTTCATATTCCTCTTCAAATTCGGGATCATCGGTCCCGGAAGGATCCGTCCCGGGATCATCCCGTTCAGATGTACCTTGTCCATCCGCCGGTTTTCGTCCCGTGTCGTTCTTCTCCGCGTCCTCGCCGCGCGCTTCGTCCGCTGTCTGCTGCCTCTGCTCCGCCTCCTGTGTCAGCGGGTTCGCCAGATTCGTATTTTCCGCGATCGCGTCCAATTCCAGATCGGGATAGGTCGAAACCGCCGGCCGGATCGTGTACACATCTTCCTTCCATGTATATTCCGGCGCCTGCATCCCCGTATTCAGAAAAAGTGCCGCGCAAAAGATTATCAGCAGGATCGCCGACGCAAGCCCGATCAGCCAAAATCGCCTGTTTGCTTTTTTCATCATTTTTGTTCGATTTTGTTTGATTTCGTTCGACTTCGTTCGATTTAGTTCGTTACAATATATAAGTCTCCGGTTTCCGGATCCTCGTAAACACGTCCCTTGGATTCCAGCTGTGCCGCATCGATCTCATTCTGGATCGCTTCCTGCATATCATCGACCGGCTCCAAATCTTCTTTGCTGATCTTGCTCTGCGTCAGGTCTACATTCCAGCGTGTGATGATGGCGATCATCAGCGCGCAGGCAAATACCAGCATGACATCGACAAGGTTCGCCAGATTTTCCATCGGATTCGGCGTCGCTTTTTCAAAGCTGTGCGTTCTGCGGCTCAGCCTGCGGTTATTCGTTCTCAGCATTTTGCTCAATTTCCTCCAAAATGGCTTCCATGACGGTTTCCAGTTCCGTCATATAGTTTCCGTACCAGTGTTTGCGTCTGCCGGAGATCACGACCGCTGCGCTGGCAGCCAACAGTCCGGCGATTGTCGTATCAAAGGCGATGCCGACTGAGGCGGCAAGCGCCGCCGTATCTCCGTTCCCTAGCGCGGTGATGCCGGGACCAAGCGGGATCAGGGTTCCCAGCAAGCCGAAAGATGGCCCGAGTTTGGCAATGGTGTCTGTGATCTGCACCTGACGGTTATAGTAGTCCTCTTCGGATGCGACTGCTTTTTCGGCGATTGCTGTCACAGTCGCGCTGTGATGAAAAAGCTCCGGTGCGTCCAGTACGCGGTAGATCGCGTTTTTCTGTCTGCCCAGCAGGCCACTAGTCTCCACGGTCTCCCTGATTGCCGCATTCCCGTCCGTTTCCGCGCTGTTGTGAATGGCTTTGATCAACTCAGTCACTTTCAGTTTATGCGTTCGTCTGACCTTAAACCATTCGACTAGTACGTCTCCGATCTGCCACAAGGCAGCGATCATCAAAAGTGCGAGCACAATCAGACATGGGGTAAGCATCGCCTGTCCGATGGTATGTAATACATCCGCCAAAATTTTCTGCATCTATAATTTCTCCTGTTTTCTTCTGTTTTGTATTAAAAATTCTCAGTATTCGACCGCACCTGACTTTGCGCGGTCGTTCTTCGTAATCTTGCGGCGAGCGCTATTTTGCTACCGCAGCCTTTACATTCGACCATTTACTATAAAACTTCGTTCCATTAATCATGGCGTAAGCGCGTACTTTATAATACTGTTTCGTACCGCTCATCAGTCCGCTGTCCACGCAGGAAAGCTTGCCGGTCGTGCGGATGCGTTTATAGGTCCCCGCCTTTTTCGCGGAAGCATAAACCTGATAGCCCTTTGGCTTGAAAGCCTTCGGTTTCTTCCAACTGACGATTACCGCGTTTTTCTTCGCAGCAGTCTGCACGTTAAGGCTCTCGGAGGTCACCTTGATCACGCGTTTTGCGTAATTGAGCCGTGCGCTGCTGGTCACGATAAAGGTTCCCATTTTGTTGGTCGTGAATCTGCAGCGATACCGCCCAACCTGTCCACCAAATCTAGCCTCCATCTCATAAAGCTTACCTTTGCTGTTCAATCGTCCAACTGCAAGACCGCCCGGCATCTGCCGGATGGACAGCGTTAACTGTACGGTGTTGTATCCAAGATCGGTAATTTTCTTTCCGCCAGAAAGGAAATACGCTTTGCAGGCATAGGCGTCTTCGCCGTAGATCGCTTTTTCTTTTTTGCTGAGTTCGATCTTTTCAAGCACTAACTTGATATCCTTGCCTCTCCCTTTTTTTACCAAGTAGCGCATTAAATCATTGTCAAGGCAGTAGTTTCCCAGCACCGTCTCAACCTCCACCGGTACGTCCGTCTGCTGATAAGCGTCTTTGAGCAGTTTTTTGTTGATGCTGATCTCGGTGTAGCTATCATTCATATCTCCCCAAATACTCCATCGCAGACCGCCGAATCCGTATTCGCCTTCCTGCCAAATTTGAAACTCCATTTCCTCTGCGCCAAGATAAGCAATCAGCTCGCCTCGTTGTTTGTTCTCATTATAGCGAGAATCGATATCAGTGATGATCGCGCCGTTATCATTTACGCTTGGATCAGATGTTTCCGATGCTTCTGCACCATAAACCGACACGGCCGTAAATGCCGTGCTGACGCAAAGCGCCATTCCCAGCAGAATGGCAATCCCTATTTTCTTTCTTTTCATACTTCCTTCCTCGTTTCTGGTCGCACAAAAAAAAGGTTCCACATGGCACAGTCAGCCCTGCCGCATTTTCGGTGCGGTGTTATGCTTCTGCGTCTTATGCGGAACCTCCGGTTTTCCGGTCAGTTCATAAATGGTGCGACACTGTTTCTATTATGTAGGAAATATCGTTCCGATATTTCCGGAATAACAAGAAAGTCTACCGCTAAAAATCTGATCGGCGCAGCCGACTTTCTTATTTTGTTGTTTTAGAGCTTAATGCTTTTTTTGATTTCTTCCACTCGCGTGGGAATCCCGTCCGTAACAATGACCCGAACCTCTCCGAATTCCATTCGTCGAATAATCTCAAAAAGCTTTGTTTCTTTGTCTGTCAATTTCAATTCTGTATTCTTTTTTTGCAAACTGCCACTCAATTGTCTCACCTTCTTTACTGCCCTGCCTGCTTTTTTCGTTCTGTCTAGTAAATACAATAGGCCGGATAGGTTTCTCCAATGAAAACCCACACGTTCTCTCCCATCTCGATATGCTTGTCGAAAAGCATATCCGGAACAAAGAGCTTCAGCGCTGAGCGCTTCTTTCCCTTCAGGACAATGCCCTCCGCGGTCGGATTTTGGCGAAAATTCAAAATTTCCTGTTTGAGATTACTGATGCCGACCTCGTTTCCAAAATTATCGGCAAATTCATTCAAATCCGCGTAAACAATATTATCCGGATTTTCAAGCCAACCAATACGTAACATTTTATATACCTCCCTTTTTTCATTTATAACATCCCCTTGATTTTATACAAGGAAGCATCCCAGGATAACCGGCCGCTTCGACTGTCGCTTTCTCGTCTGCGCCACTTTTTGACCTTAAAACGTCAAAAAGATGCAACGCGGCACCTCTGCATTTGCGTCTCGCAGGGGAATCTGTCAATACACAATCTCCTGCGTCATCGTCATAGAATAAGGAAAGCGGGGCACCGCCATATAAAACGATACCCCGCCGGATGAAAAGCAATATACAAAAAGGCTGCAGTCCATTTCTCCCTGAAAGGAACTGCAGCCCGTATTCACTGCGTTTACAACGTCTGCGCTTCTCCGGCACAGCGGTACAATTCAAACTATGCATGTCTCCTGACTCAGGGATCTTCGCGCTTTTCGCCTTCCCAAAGCGGCATGCAATCTGCGGCATGTCTATAGGCTTCAGTGACGTTCTGAAAAGCGCTCCTCCCTCACAGTGGCGGGACCGTACAGGATTCTCACCTGTTTCCATCTTAGCTTCATCATGCGATGAAGAACATAGCTCTCTATGAAGTTCTAGCACCACTATACCACGTTCTCACACGCTTGACAACCCCTTTGCCCAAACTTTTCACAAACTCTTTTCGTGATCCATTGCGGCGTATCGTGCTCCGGTCTGTCGCTCACATATGCCGAAACATGCTCTGCTCTGCCTGCGTATGCGGCGATCTGTTCAAAGCCGCAGCCTCATCGTCAGCTGTCCTCGCGTCAATAGTCTGCGTTCAGCCATGGTTTCTGACTGCAGTAAAGCATCTGTGTCAGCATCCGCACTGCGTCCGCCTGTTCCGCGTTTCTGCCGCCTCCGGCATTTCCGGCATGGACACTCACCGCGCCGAGCCGCACCAGTGCGCCCAGATCCGCCGAGCCCATCAGCAGCGACGCAAATTCACCCTGACTGCAGTGAACGGTTATATCTACCGGTTCTTCGACGGTCTCAAGATCCTTCGCACCGGCCGCATTTTTTTCATCCTCACCGGCTGCGCGGCCCGCCTCAGTAAAGCTCCATCTGCCTTCTGCGAAGCGGATGCGGATTTTTTGTTCGGCATACCGCATTTCGTCAAAATAACAGAACTCCGCCGTCAGACTGCCGCTTGGAAAAACCCGGTAGGCTGTCTTTTGTATAAAGGCTTCCGGTTCCACGATCTTGAACATGGTTCCAACCGCGGAAACATTGGTCTGCAAGAAGCCGAAGTCAATGTAGTTTTTGGAAATATCCTGCGGGTCACTTAGCAGATGATGGAAGTTTTCTTCCCCGGTCCGCAGGATCACGGTCTGTGCCAGGTCTTCCTGCATTTTCAGCGCGCCCAGCAGCGCGCGCAGCACCTCTCCGCTGTCATAAATCAGTTCCTCGACAGACAACCGGTTCTGCGTATAGTTTGTTTCACTGGCACTCTCAAAACGATAGGCGACATAACCGCGCAGCCGTGGCTGCCCGTCTCTCCTATCTGTGTCCGCCTGCGCGGCTTCGCATGCACGGCACGCTCCATCGGCTGCCGCCGCGCCGTCCGTACAAGCGTTTCCTGCTGCGGCATCCGCGTAGTATCCGATCCGCCGCACCTGGATATCGTCCTGACTGCCGCGTACTTCTTCTTCAAATTTTTTCACCATGCCGTGGTTCCGTGCCGCAAAGCGATTGTAACAGGCAAGCGCTTCGTCAAAGTCTTCCGGCTGCATCAGACGCAGATGCTGCCGCGCTCTGTCTTCCATTTCCGGCAGAACTGCGGTCGGCAGATGATATTCGTAAAGCTTTCCGGCAAATCCATAGCCCATCTGCCGGTAAAAACCGATCTTGAACGGCAAAAGCAGTGTCAGCAGCGCGCCGTTTTCTTTCGCGTAAGCTTCAAAATAGCGGACCATTTCCAGCGCCGCGCCTTTCTTCTTATGCAGCGGGTGTACCTCCAGCGCCATCAATCCGCAGGCCGGCTGCATTTTTCCGAAAAAGTTCATCGAAAAGCTGACCAGTTTCATCGTCGCGATCAGTATCCCGTCCTCAAAAAGGCCGACGGTCTGCACTTCCCGGTCTTCCCGCAGCTCTAACTGATGCTTTTCCCGATAATGCTGCCTGCACTCCGCGTCCAACGACTTGTAGGCCGGATAGGAATTCAGATAAATGTCCAGATATGCCTCGATATCCTGCTGAGTAAGCGGCCGGATCTCTCGTTTTTTGCTGCACGCCGTTTCGTTCCCTATGTTCTCCCTGCTCATCGTTTGCCCCTCCTTTTTCTTCTGCTTTCGTTGCATCCGCTTTGTGCGCTCCTGCCTTCTCGCCGTCCTGCTCCGCTCGAGCTGCACGTTCTAATCGGCTGCCGCGACCGGCGCATCTCCTGCGGCCTGTGTATCTCCTGGGCCCGGCACTGCCCCCGCCATTTACACGTGGTCCTTGCCTTCTGTCTCTCCCGCGTCCTGCATGGCCGCAGTGGGCGTGCTGACGCCTTTTCCCTGATTCGGGTGTGCCGCGGAATATACCTCGTCGCAGACAAAGAGCGTCAGCAATCCCGCGCACAGAATTGTACACAGCTTCGGCTTGATGCGGCGCAGCCAGTTGTCAACAGCAGGCGCCGCCAGATAAACCACAGCGTAGCCGCCAACGCCAAAGACAAACAAGCCCTCCGCGCAAATACGTCCGTTGAGATTCAGAAAATAACCGCTGTAATCCCACCAGCGGGTGTGATAGACCGCCTCCATGAAATAGGATGTAAAATATTCCACGAATCCGCAAAGCGCCACCGTCGCGATAAATTCCTTGAGCGGAGATTTTCGCAGGCGATAAAGCAACAGCAGGATCAGCACGCAGCCCGAACCGTAAATCGGCAGCCACGGTCCCTGCAGGATTCCGCGATTGACAAACACCCCGTCCGAAAGCAGGTGTAGATTGACCTCCCACAGCCAGCCGACAAAGGAAAACAGGAAGAACATCAGTATCAGCGAGGAAACCGTATAATGCCGCATATAATGCAGTTTTTCAAAATGATTCCCATGCTGATGGATCGGGTTTGGAGACAAACGATCCGGATAGGTGTGTCCGCGCAAAATCACCTCCAGCGCTTCCTCCGCGAGCTGATGCCGCTCTGCCTCCCAAATCACCGCTTCCTCCTCGCGGCTGTACATCACCACGCCGAAGTTACGCTCAATGAAGCCGCGCACGCCGGTCAGCCGCACCGGCACAGCCCCTGCGCCTTGCAGGGACAGATCCGCATAGGTCGTCATAAGCAGACCGCGTTCCGCCCGTTCAAACAAATACGTATCATTGAAACGTTCGCTTCCCGCAAGATTATCACGCTTGGCAAGCGTTCTGAGATAGGCGTAATACTCCGCGAAGGTCGCCGTCTTATAGGCATTGATATAGCATAAATCCGTCAAGCCCAGAGTCAGAATTCCGAGAATTTTCCAGGGAACGAAGGTCAGCTCGAGGAAACAACATTCCCACTTATGCCCATCCATCATGCGTCTCGAGAGCGTGATACTCTCCCGCCAGCTGATTTCGGGATTCTCCGCCACGATAAACGGCACCATAAAGTAGGAATAGCGTTTGACCGCCGCGCCGACGATCGTCAGCGACCACAAGAGATAGAACACATATTCCATCAGCATATTCACGCAGGCATTGAGCCATCGCCTTGAGCGCAGGAAAAACAGCAAACGCTGCAGTGTCACTCTTTCATACACGCGGCACTCCAAAAACACCCTGCGCGCTGCCGCGCGATAAACATTCTTAACCAGAAACCAAAACCCGATCCCCAACGTCAGCACCAGAATGCTGACAAGCAGAAGCACCGCCCCCTGCGAAAGTCCCAGTCGATAGAATCCTTTGACAAATTTGACAAAAAACAGCCCGCTCGTCAGATCATTGACAAGATTCGCAAGCACCCCGCCCGTCCGTCCGAGCACCTTTTCGCCGGACGCCTCATTCTTTTTGATAGCCTCAGCTGTCAAGCGGTCCGCATCCTGCACGCCTTCGTCGAGCCGACCCTCAAGGGCCTCCGTTACGACCTTCCAAACTCCGTTCTGCTCAATGCCGAACTCCGACTCCTCAAGCATTTCCTTTTCGAGCTGAATGTCCGTCGGCCTTTGCACCTTAAGAAAATCCAAGCTGCCTGTGAACTCGGTTCCCAAGAGGATTGCCAGCAGGCAGACCGAAAGCATCACGCCGTAATGCCGTTTCACCGACCGCCGCGCGCGCTGTTTCATCTGCTTGCGCCGCGCGTGCGGCATCCACGCGCGTCTTGCGCCGCGCGCAGACCGCGCGTTTGTCTCTGCGGTCCGCGCGGTCTGTTCTTCCGTTGCCGTCCGCTTCTCCGTCTGCGTTCTCATCTGTTCTTTCTCCATTCGTATCGCTGCCCCTTCATCATACTGCAAACTTCCCTCTGCCCGCTGCCATCCGCTTCTACGAGCGCTCTGCCGCGCTTCCGGCAAAATGCACCGTGATCGGACAAATTTCTGCCTTCGTACCGACACGCATATTCGGTCCGAACAATCCGACACCGGAGGTCACGATATTGTGCATATCGCCTTTTTTCAGATAACCATAAAAATTTTCCCAAAACGGCCGTACCACTAAATTGCCCGGAAACATCTGTCCATCATGCGTATGTCCGCAAAGGTCAAGATCTACCCCTGCCGCCGCCAGCGCCGCAAGCTCGCGCGGCTGGTGGTCGAGTACAATGATTAGCTTAGACTTGTCCATATTCGCGGTGATCTCCCGCGGCGTTTCACGCTTCGTGATGCCGGCACCCGGACGGCGCGCGTCCGCGCGGCCATAAAGATAGAAGCTGTCCTCGATCAGCACACCCTCATCACGCAGCAAGCGGATACCTGCTGCCGTAAGGAATGCGTCCATTTCCGGACTGCTGGCTTTTGGCGCGCTCTGACGGAATGTGAAACCTGCCAAAATCGGTTCTTCGATATCGTGGTTTCCGTAGCAGGCGTAAACACCGTATCGGGATTTGATGCCGCGCAGGATTTTTGCCATGCGCGCCGGCTCTTGCACCGCTTCCCATTCGTTGTCAAAAATATCTCCGGCGATCACCACCAGATCCGCGTTTTCGGCATTGATCTTCTCAACCATCTTTTCCATCTGCCGCAGACCGATATTGTATCCCAGATGCAGATCTGAAACCAAAACGATCTTAAGATCGGAGACGGCGCCGCTTCCGATCCTTGTCTCCGCGGCCGAGCCTGCTTCGCTGTCTGCGGCAGACACCTTTCCTGCCATGCCGCGCGCATCCGCTTTGTCATCGTTCCCGCCGCGGCTCTCTCCGTCAGAGCTTGTCGCCGCGCCGCTTTCACCTTCTTGTGCCGCGGCGCTCGCCGGCAAGCTGCTTGTCCATACCTTGTTCACAGTCACCTCGTATGGTGTCACGCGGATAATCCCCGCATTGATAACGCCCAGCACCGAGACCGCCAGAATCGCCGCCGCGCAAAGGCGCCCGACTCTGCGATGCACTCGCGGCGCACAGAGTTTTTCACGATCGATATGCAAAACATAAAGCAAAAATAGCCGTGCAATATCCGCCAGCACGATCACAAAGATCATGTACAGCAGCACGCCCAGCCAGTAGTTGCCGATTTCCTTGAGAATACGCCGCGCCTCAGACTGCGGCAGCACAAAAGCAAACAAAGCGGACAGCGCAAAAAATGCGTAAACCGCGATTGACCCCACGCGGCCGACCCCATGCCGCAGCCCGCTGATGCCTACCGCCATCCACCCGATTGTCCGTTTGTAAATATAGATATTAACCAATAGATAAATCGGTGCAAGTAAAAACGCGATCATTTCATGCCTCCCCATCCGGCAAACCAGACAAAATCAAAGAGTACGACACAGCGAAAACCCTCGTCCCCCGCTTTTGTGCGTTGCGCCCCTTCCTATCTAATGGTAAACTGACGCTGCGCCAATCATGCCGCCTCCGGTAAACATCAACGCCTCTTTTCGTGCCGAACCCTGCTTTCTGTTCCATTATAAATCCTGTTTCAAGGCGCGTAAATGCAAACCTTTTGGCATATAACAAGCCATGCTCCGGAAGGCAGCTTACGGCATTCCCCTTCATACGGGACAAAGCACCTTAACATGTCCTTTTTTGCATGGTTTCTCCGCCTTTTTGAAAATCCATGGCAGCCTTGAAACGGCTTGTTTTCAAGCAATACAAAAGCCCGGAATACATTTCGTATCCCGGGCCGGGCCATATCTATCGATGCTCATCTTCGTGATATGGGTTTTTAGTTATCAATGTTCAACTTATTATTGCAATTTTCGGCTTTCTTTCTAATCTCTTGCACTAACCTATACACCGTATTACATGGACACATCT
>URWB01000006.1 GCA_900551415.1 uncultured Eubacteriales bacterium | reverse complement strand
GTGAGCTGGTCTGCGGGCAGAGCGCGCGGCCTTGAGCGATTCCAAAACCATCTTAACCGCGGAGGTGCTTGCACCGCTGCATCAGACCTTGGACGTTCTGGCGACGCAGGGCGGCGTGCTTTCCGGTACGCTTTCTTCGCTGGAGCCGACCATCGAACAGCTGCAGACCATTCTGGAGGAACTGAACAGCTGTATGGCCGCGACGCGGGACGCACTCACCGCGACGGCTGATTCCCTGCGGCAGGTTACCGATCGGGTGTCGAAAGTCGCCGATGAGATCAGCGCACTGCGCAGCGCGGATTCGTACGCGCTCTATACAGAGTTTCTGACGGATCGGGGACTGAACGCGGAGGTCGCGGCGGAATTCATCTCTTCACCGGTAAAGCTGACGACAAAAAGCCTCTTTCCGGTTAAGAATTACGGCTCCGCGATGACGCCGTTCTATACCAATCTGGCAATCTGGGTCAGCGGCATTGTATTGATCGCAATCTTCAAGCTGGAGGCGGATCGCGACGAGAAACTTCGCGCTTTCACGCCGACACAGGGCTATTTTGGGCGCTGGCTGCTGTTTATTACGGTGGGACTGGTGCAGGCACTGATTATCTGTCTGGGAGATATTTTCCTGCTCAAGACGCAGTGTGAGCATCCCCTCGCGTTCATCGGCGCGGGACTTTGGATTTCCTTCGTCTACGTCAATCTGATCTACGCGTTCTCAATCACCTTCAAGCACATCGGCAAGGCGGTCTGTGTCATCCTGGTCATCCTGCAGATACCAGGCTCGGCCGGCACTTATCCGATTGAAATGACGCCGACCTTCTTCCGCGCTCTGCACCCGCTGCTGCCGTTTACTTACGGGATTAACGCGATGCGAGAAGCGATGGCAGGCATGTACGGAAACTTATATTGGAAAGACCTCGGCTGTTTGGCCCTGTATCTGCCGATCGCGTTCCTGATCGGGCTCGGCGTGCGTCTGCTCATGCTGAACCTCAATCGGATGTTCGATATCAAACTGGAGGAAACGGGTTTGATGCTCTGTGAGGAAAGCGGCATGACACGCGAAAGAGTCAAGCTTTCGACGGCCATGCAGGTTCTGGCGAATCAGGAAGAGTTTCGCCAAAAGTGGATGGAAAAAGCAGAGCATTTCGAGGCGAACTATCAAAAGTGGACCAAGATCGGGTTCCTGCTGATCTTGCTGCTGCCGACGGTCTTTTTGGTTTTGATGTTCAGCGTGACCTCAAAGATGGTATTTTTGGTGCTGTGGATCTGCGCCATCATCGCAATCGCAACCTTCCTCATGATTTTGGAATTCATACACGAAAGCCTGCAGAACAAGACACGTTACGCGCAGCGTTCCAAGGACGAGCTTTTGGATGAGTGGAAGGGAGAGCTGAAACTATGACAGAGAAAAAAACTGCTCCGAAGCTGAGACAAAGGCTTTGCGCGGCATGGAAGCGCAGACTGTGCCGCTTCCAAAACGCCTGTGCCAATATCGGCAGAATTTTTACCGGAGATCTCAAAAAAATCCGACAAAATACGATCGCCTGGATCGTGATCATGGGGCTGACGATCGTGCCGTCCCTGTACGCGTGGTTTAATATCGCCGCCAGCTGGGATCCGTACGGAAATACCGGCAATCTCAAGGTGGCGGTGGCGAATATGGACGAAGGCTATCGCGGCAATCTCTTTCCGCTGACGATTCATGTCGGCGATCAGGTGGAAATGAATCTGCATCACAATACGCAGCTCGACTGGATCTTTACCGACGAGGACAGCGCGATTCAAGGCGTGCAGGACGGCAGTTATTACGCTGCCATCGTCTTGCCGGCAACGTTCAGCAGGGACATGATGAGCCTGTTCTCAGAGGAGAATATCCAGCGGTCGGACATTTTATATTATCTGAACGAAAAGGAAAACGCGATTGCCCCGAAGATTACGGACAAGGGTGCGAGCGCGGTTCAAAAACAGATCGATCAGGTCTTCGTACAGACGGTGAGCGAGATCGGCCTGGAACTTTTAGAGGGACTGCGCCAGGTTTTGGACGAGGAGGAAGAAAAAGACGTGATGCTGCGTTTTTCCAAAAACCTCCGCGCCCTGGCAGAGGAACTGGAAGCAACCTCCGCGCTGACAAGCAGCTATGCTGCGATCACCGCGTCTTTGGGTAAGATTACAGACAGTGCCGCCGAAATGCTGCATGCTTCTGTCGGCAGCGCGGGTAAGGCACAGGATGGCTTGGCGGAGGTTATGGAGAGCGTTTCCGGACTTTCGGGCGCGGTGACCGGCGCGAGCGAGGCAGTGAATCTCGCATTGCAGCAGACGAAGGAAAGCTATCAGACCATAGAAGCGCAGATTGACGCCGCGATGGACTTGTTCTATGGCGACAGCGAAACGGCACAGAAGATTTTGACGGATTTATCGGCGAAGGTGGAAACGCAGATTGCGGCAACGCAAAAAATTCAGGACAATTTGGAGGAACTGAAGGACAGCCTGCCAAGCGGATCCGAACTTGCCGCGCGGGCGCTGGATACCGCGATACAAGGGATCCGGACCCAGATCGATATGCAGCAGAAGCTGCGTGCGTCTTTAGAAAAAACCGCGCAGAGCCTTTTGACAACGCAAACAGACATCGAGCAGCGCAGGCAGTCCTTAAAAGCGGAAATAAAAGAAAGCTACGAGGGAATCACGCAGCTGCAGGAGGACTATGAGCGAAATATCGAAGCAGGGTTCTTGCAGCTGATCGCAGAGTTTGACGCCTCCGGCGACGCGGCCATCGATCTGCTGAACCAGGTGGATCGCGCGGCGGCGCGGGTGGATGAGAGCAGTGGAGAAATCTCGCGAAATCTGGGTTCGTTACAGGCATCTTTACGTGACACCGCGAAACTCCTGGACAGCGAAGCACGAAAGCTGCGCCGCGCGGCAGATAAGATCGAGCATGCGGTCGAAAGCGGCAAAATGGAAGAATTGAGCGACATTTTGGGCACCGATCCGGAAGAGGTCAGCGCGTTTTTATCCGCGCCGGTCAAGCTGAATACGACAAAATTCTATCCGGTACAGAACTATGGCTCGGCGATGGCGCCGTTCTATTCGGTACTTTCCATCTGGGTCGGCGGCATTGTGCTGGCAGCGATGATGAAAGTCTCGCTGGAAGAAAAACGAAAAGCGATGCTGGCGGATGTCACGCCGACGCAGATTTATCTGGGCAGACAGCTTTTGTTCTGGCTCATCGGCCTTTTTCAAAGCGGTCTGATCTGTCTGGGAGACTTGTATTTTCTGGAGATTCAGTGCGAGCATCCGTTCTATTTCCTGCTCGCAGGATGGTTTACGAGCATCGTCTTTGTCAACATGATCTATACGCTGACGGTATCGTTTGGAGATATCGGCAAAGCGATCTGCGTCGTGCTGCTGGTCATTCAGGTAGCGGGCTCGGGCGGTACCTTCCCGATTGAGATGACGCCGATGTTTTTCCAGAAGCTGTACGTGCTGCTGCCGTTCACACACAGCATGATGGCAATGCGCGAATGTATCGCCGGATTCTATGAAAATACGTACTGGGTGGAGCTCGGCAATCTTTGCTGGTATCTGGCGGCCTCCCTGCTGCTGGGCCTTGTACTGCGCAAGCCGATCATACGCTTGAACGACGCCTTCAACGAAAAGCTGGAGGAAACGAAGGTAATCTGACATCGATGGGCGGTCATCCGCCGTAAATTTCTGTTGACATTTGCGGCGCGGGGTTATACAATAAATCTATTACAAATCTAATAGAAACGATGAGGAAGAGGAGTAGGAAATTCCGCGCTTTACAGAGAATCGGGGTCGTGGCTGAGAACCCCAAAGGTCCGCGTTTTTTTGAAGGTTGCTTCTGAGTTTCAAAGCAATGAGGGTCTGCTTCGCAGGCAGGACGGTGCAGCCGTGCGTATGGTGCGGCAGGTGCCCTGTGCCTTGCCGAAAGCAGGAACAAAGGTGGTACCGCGGAATCTTATTTCGTCCTTTGCAGAGCCATATGGCCTTGCGAGGGACGATTTTTTTCTGAAAGCGTGAAGTCGGGAAAAAATTTTTTCTCGGGCGGCCGCATTCCGGCGAAAAGCTATCTCGAAGAAAGGAAATCTGACACAAATGGAAAAAAATTTAGCGAAGACCTATAATCCGAAGGATTTTGAGGATCGAATCTATGAAATGTGGGAGACTAACGGCGCCTTCCGCGCGGAGGTAAATCCGGACAAGAAGCCGTTCACCATCGTGATGCCGCCGCCAAACATCACCGGACAGCTGCACATGGGACACGCGCTTGACCAGACCTTGCAGGATGTGCTGACCAGATGGAAACGGATGCAGGGCTACAGCGCGCTGTGGCTGCCGGGCTCCGATCACGCCAGCATCGCGACCGAGGTCAAGGTTGTCGAAAAGATCCGCGAAGAGGAAGGACTGGAAAAAGAAGATCTGGGCAGAGAGGAATTCCTCAAGCGCGCCTGGGCGTGGAAGGAAGAATACGGCGGACGCATCACGCGCCAGTGCCGTAAGCTCGGCGACTCCTGCGACTGGTCGAGAGAGCGCTTTACGATGGACGAGGGCTGCAATCAGGCGGTCAAGGCAGCGTTCATCAAGTTATATCAAAAGGGTCTGATCTACCGCGGCAACCGTCTGGTCAACTGGTGTCCGCAGTGCGGCACATCGCTTTCGGACGCGGAGGTCGAACACGAGGATAAGAACGGCAAGTATTGGTACTTCAAATATCCGGCCGTAGAGCCGACCGCTGATTTCGACGGCATCATCGTCGCGACATCCAGACCGGAGACCATGTTCTCCGATGAGGCGATCGCGGTGCATCCGGATGACGAACGCTACAAGGCGGTTGTTGGCAAGAAAGTCATCCTGCCGCTGGTCGGTAAGGAAATTCCGATCATCGCGGACTCCTATCCGGATCCGGAGAAGGGTACCGGCGCGGTCAAGATCACGCCGGCGCATGACCCGAACGACTTCGAGGTCGGACAGCGCGCGGGGCTTCCGGTCGTTTCCTGCATCAACAAGGACGCGACGATGAACGCGCTCGCGGGCAAGTATGAGGGACAAGACCGCTATGCATGCCGCAAAAACTGGGTCGCCGATCTGGAAGCAGCCGGCTATTTAGTAAAGACCGAGGAAAAGGTCATTCCGATGGGCACCTGCTACCGCTGCCATACGGTCATCGAGGACATGGTTTCCGAGCAGTGGTTTGTCAAGATGGAGGAGCTCGCGAAACCTGCGATCGAGGTTGCCAAAAACGGCAAGCTCAGACATATCCCGGAGCGCTTCGAAAAGATTTATCTGCACTGGCTGGAGGGCATCAAGGACTGGTGTATCTCCCGTCAGCTCTGGTGGGGGCACCGGATCCCGGCTTATTACTGCGAGGATTGCGGAGAGATTGTCGTTGCTTACGACACGCCGGCAAAATGTCCGAAATGCGGCTGCACGCACTTCAGGCAGGATGAAGACGTATTGGATACCTGGTTTTCTTCCGCGTTATGGCCGTTCTCCACGCTCGGCTGGCCGGAAAAAACACCGGAGCTGGACTATTTTTATCCGACCGATGTGCTGGTAACCGGCTATGACATTATCTTCTTCTGGGTTGTCAGAATGGTATTCTCCGGCTTGGAATACATGGGTGAAGTGCCGTTCCACGATGTCTATATCCATGGACTGGTGCGTGACGCGCAGGGCCGCAAGATGTCTAAATCGCTCGGCAACGGCATCGATCCGCTGGAGATCATTGACAAATACGGCGCGGACGCGCTGCGCTTCATGCTTTCCACGGGTATCACGCCGGGCAACGACATGCGTTTCACCGAAGACAGACTGGAAAACTCCAGAAACTTCGCCAATAAATTATGGAATGCCTCCCGCTTCGTCATCATGAATCTGCAGGACGATGCCGGCGAGTTCAAACCGCTGGCAAAATGCTGCGCGGACTGCTGCGGCGGGGCCTGCGCGAATACCACGAACTTCGCCGATATTCCGCTGCGGGACGAGGATAAGTGGATGATCAACCGCGTCAATGATGCGATCGAATACGTCAACAACGCGATGGAGCGCTACGATCTGGCACTGGCAGGTCAGCGTGTCTATGACCTGATCTGGAACGAGTATTGTGACTGGTACATCGAACTGGTTAAGGCGAGACTCTGGGGCGAGGACGAGGAAGACAAAAAGGTCGTTCGCTTCGTCTTAGTGATGTGCCTGAAGAACATGCTCAAGCTGCTGCACCCGTTCATGCCGTTCATCACCGAAGAGATCTGGGGCTTCCTGCCGCACGGAGAGGACGAACAGGGGTATCTGATCAGCGCCGCATGGCCGGAAACGAGCCTGCATTATGTTTATCCGCAGGCAGTCAAGACGGTAGAGATGGCGATGGAGGCAATCAAGGCAATCCGAAACATCAAGGCAGAGAAGAATGTCGCGCCGTCCAAAAAGATCAAGGCGATCATCCTGGCGGAGGGCGAAAAAGCAGAGACGATGCGGCGCGGGGAGGCTTATCTGAAGAACCTCGCGAATATCACAGAGCTTACCTTTGCGGGCAGCAAGGCAGAAGTGCCGGCGGATGCGGTATCCGCAGTCATCGATGGCGCGGAGATCTATATCCCGCTCGACGATCTGGTAGATTTCGCCGAGGAGCTTGCAAGACTCGAAAAGGAAGAAAAACGCTTAACCGGTGAAGTGAAACGTTCGTCCGGCATGCTCGCGAATCCGGGCTTTGTAAATAAGGCACCGGAGGCTAAGATTCAGGCTGAGAAGGAAAAGCTCGCGATGTACGAGGAAATGCTCGCCAAGGTTTCCGCGCAGCTTGCTTCGATTAGGGAAAAATTATCATGACAAACAAAAAAGTATATGCCGACGGCGCCGCGGGCGCCATCGGCAAAATTCACGCGTTCGAAAAATTCGGCAGTATTCTCGGACTGGAGCGCATGAACGAATTGATGGCGCTGCTGGGCGATCCGCAGGACAAGCTCAAAGTTCTTCATGTGGCAGGCACCAACGGGAAGGGTTCCGTTTGCCGCTATCTTTACAGCGTTCTGCAGGAAAACGGTTATCGCACCGGCCTGTATACCTCACCGTTCCTTGAGGTCTTCAACGAGCGGATCGAACTGGACGGCGCCTATATCAGCGATGCGGATCTGACGGAGTATACCGATCGCGTGCTGAAGCAGGTGCAGCGCATGGTGGACGCAGGCAAGCAGTCCCCGACGGAATTCGAGGTCATCACAGCCATCGCGCTCCTGTATTTTTACGAAAAAGGGGCTGACTATGTCGTTCTGGAGGTGGGACTCGGCGGACGCGGTGATTCGACCAATGTCTGTAAAGCGCCGCTGATCTCGGTCATCACTTCCATCTCGTATGATCATACGGATCGGCTCGGTGATACGCTGGCAAAGATCGCATGGGAAAAATCCGGCATCATCAAGGACGGCTGCCCTGTGGTAACCAGCGCGAAAGCGCCGGAGGCTTTGGAAGTGATCGAGCGGACGGCGGCTGAACACCATGCTCTGTTCTTTGAAACCCGGCGCATTCCATACAAAATCAAGGAGCAGGGGCTTGACGGCAGCTGCTTTGACGTTGATTTTCAAGGCGTGCTGTTTGAGGATCTTCGGATCTCCATGGTCGGGGCGCACCAGATCGAAAACGCGATCGCGGCGCTGGCGGCCATCAATCTGCTGGAAGAGCGCGGCGAGGTTCGAATTCAAAAGGATAAATTATACAGCGGTCTGCGAAAAGCCAAACAGATCGGCAGATTTGAAGTGCTGACCGCGCCGGACGCGAAGCCGGTTGTGATCATCGACGGCGCGCACAATCCGGACGGCGCGAAGGTACTGCGAGACGCGATGAAGACCTTTTGCCCATCTCGTCGCATTTTGATGGTGACGGGTATGCTCGCAGACAAGGATACGACAGGAATTTTGCGAAGCTTCCGCGATATCACGACGGATTTTATCGCCACAGAGCCTGTGAATCCGCGCAGCATGACGAAGGAAACGCTCAAAGACGCGCTGCAGGCGCAAGGAGCGCGCTGTCTGGCTCTCTTGGAGCCGGAGGCAGCTGTGGAGGAAGCGCTGCGCCGCAAGGAGGACTATGATGTCATCCTCTTTGCAGGATCTCTGTATCTGATCGGACAGATCCGCGGGATGCTGCGGGAGGCGGTCAGGTGAAGCCGGAACGCGGGCGTCTGTTTTTTTCGCGCGCGCCTCAGCGCTTACAAGCCGAATTGCGCGATGCGGAACAAGAAGAAGGGAGAAAGCCAATGAAATTTATGATGCGTACCACGAACGAATATGAGCGTTTGGTACAATTTTTTGTAAAAAACGGTTTGGAATTTGACGGTGATGAAGAGGTTGATACGGATATTGTCAAATGCTGGAAGATTAGCCAGGCAGTGCAGGAGGATCTGACCCATATTAAGGACGCGCATGCGGACGGCAGGGATACTTTGGTCGCGGGCTGTGTGCTGGCGCTGCGGGAAGGCCGCTATATCATCGACGGGATTGCGGTCGATCCGGCGCTGCGAAAGGCTGGACTCGGCAAAATGCTGGTGGATAAGGTGAAACAAGAGGTACTGGCAAGAGGCGGCAACGCAATTTATCTGGTTGCCAGAGCACCGGGATTTTTTAGAAAACTTGGATTTGAAACCATCGCGCCGCAGGACGCGCCGAATTTCTTTGAATGCAAGCAATGTCCGCAGTATCAGGTCAGCTGCCATCCGGAGGTTATGAAGCTGACGCTTTCCGGCGCGGAGAGTGCAAAGTGAACGAATGCGCGAGCAAGGGAAAGCCATCTAAGGGGCAGGAGGCAGGCAGTATGGAAAACGCCGAAATGAATTACAGCAGGCTGCTGCAGGCAATTTTGGATATTGCCGAGGAAATGCTGGTGGCCGGCGCGGAGGTCAGCCGTGTGGAGGACAGTGTAGAGCGCATGTGCGGGGCGTATGGCTGCGACCGTATCAATGTCTTTGTCATTACCTCCAATAT
The DNA here is from genome assembly GCA_900551415.1 of uncultured Eubacteriales bacterium. GTDB lineage: Bacteria > Bacillota > Clostridia > Peptostreptococcales > Anaerovoracaceae > CAG-238. The sequence goes on along the minus strand of URWB01000006.1, from coordinate 24,836 downwards.
TCAGGTGACGATGGAAGCTCCGGACGGAGAAATCCTCACGCAGATTCGCAGGATTATCAGAAATGATGTCAATTTTGACCGGTTGGATTATCTGAATGATTTGTCGCGGTATATCTGCGCGGAAACGCCGTCCCTTGCACAGCTCAACGAGAAATTTGACGGCGTCATGAATCGGAAGATCTATTCCGTATGGATGAAATACGTATCGGCAATTTTCATCGCGGGCGGGTTCGCGGTATTCTTCGGCGGACAGCTGCTCGACGGCGCGGCATCCGCGCTGGTCGGCATCGCGGTCATCTGGCTTTTGAACGCGTTGAGCAAACGGGATCATAATCTGCTCGCGACGAATTTTGTGGTATCGTTCGCCGCGGGACTTTTGTCGATCACACTGGTTCATTTTGGGATAGGTATCCATGTAGACAAAATTATGATCGGCGCGATTATGATTCAAATTCCGGGCATTGCCATGACAAACGCGGTTCGCGATATGCTGACGGGAGATTTGGCAACGGGGCTTCTGCGGCTGGTCAACTCCCTGCTGCTGGCGGCTGTCATCGCTTGCGGCTTCGCATTGTCTATCTTGCTGACAGGAGGCGGTATCCTATGATGTTACAAATTTTTTCGGCCTTTCTCGGTTCTGTAGGCTTCGCGCTTTTCTTCAATATGAAGGGAAAACAGCTTGCGGCAGCCGGTATCGGCGGCGCGCTGACCTGGATCGTTTATCTTTTGGCACAGCCGGGGTTTGACGACTATTTTGTTCCCTACCTGATCGCATCGCTTTTTGTCGGTCTTTTTGCGGAGATTATGGCGCGCGTCGGCAAGGCGCCGGCGACGATTTTTTTGACCACAGCGGCAGTACCGCTGATTCCGGGAAGCGGACTGTATTACACGATGCTTGGCATTGTCGAAAAGAACGAGGAGATCATGCTCACCAACGCCAACAACACCATCACCATTGCGCTGGCCATCGCCCTCGGCTTCATCATCACCGCCATTGCCAGCAAGTACTGGGTCTATATCAAAAATCGCAGAGCCGGCTGTTAAGAAAATGTATGAAAATGTACGATAAGGCGAGATTTTGTTGACGCAAAGAGAAAAATACGCTAGAATATTCTTCAATCCTGTACGGAAACCCTGCGCTTGCTGCAGAACCACTTACGGGAAATCGCAAAGAAAAAGGACGGTGAAACACATGGACGACAGCGGGCCTTCTTGTAGCAGGAAACCCCAAATACAGCACAACGTGAACAAAAATCATGTTGTGCAGGCAGTCTTGTGTTGCATCATAAACAGAAAAAGACAGGATAGGTATGGTCTGTGGCAGACCATGCCTTTTTGTGTTTTGCGTCGCAAAACAAAGAACGTATTTTGATTTTGAGAGGAGTAAAAATTTATGACAGGAGCAATCCTTTTGCAAATCGTGCTGATCGCGCTGAACGCGGTCTTCGCGAGCGCGGAAATCGCGGTGATTTCCATGAATGACGCGAAGCTCGAGCGCCTCGCCAAAAAAGGGAACAAGCAGGCCAAACGGCTCGTGGCGCTGACCGCGCAGCCGGCAAGATTTTTGGCGACCATTCAGGTTGCAATCACGTTAGCCGGATTTTTGGGCAGTGCTTATGCCGCGGACAATTTCGCGGCGCCGCTCGTACAGAAGCTGCTGACAGCAGGGGTACGGATTCCGCAAAGCACGCTGAATTCCATCTGTGTTTTTGCAATCACGCTGGTGATCGCCTATTTCAGTATCGTCTTCGGCGAGTTGATTCCCAAGCGTGTGGCGATGAACAAGACAGAACAGATCGCGCTTTCTGTATCCGCGCCGCTTTCGCTGGTATCGGTGCTGTTTAAGCCGCTGGTATGGCTTCTGACCGCTTCCACAAACGGTATCCTAAAGCTTTTGGGTATCCGCCCGGAAGAGGATGAAACCGTAACCGAGGAAGAGATCCGCATGATGGCAGCCGTCGGCAGTGAAAAGGGCGTCATCGAAGCGGATGAGAACGAGATGATCCAAAATGTGCTGGACTTTAATGACATTTCGGTCGAAGAACTCTGCACGCACCGCAAAGAGGTGGTGACTTTGGATATGCAGGATACACTGGAAATCTGGGAGGAGACCGCGCGCAATTCCTGGCATAACTACATGCCGGTCTGCGGCAAGGATACGGACGATATTATCGGCGTACTGGACATTCGGGCGTTTTACCGCATGGATTGGCGCGATGCCGATCTGACCAAAGAACGCGTGCTGGAGCAATGTCTGCGCAAGGCATATTTCGTACCGGAAAATATGAAAGCCGATGTTCTGTGCCGGCAGATGAAGACCAGCGGTGTACATTTTGCGGTGGCGATCGATGAGTACGGCGGCATGAGCGGGATCGCGACCATGCATGATCTGGTGGAACTGCTGATCGGGGAACTGTTCGAAGAAGGAGAGCCGCAGAAGCCATGCGAGATCACAAAGCTTGCGGAAAACTGCTGGAGGATTCTTGGCAGCACGCCAATCGACGATGTGGAGGAAACACTGGATATCCATCTGCCGGCCGAAGCGTACGATACGTTCGGCGGTTATGTGCTGGGTGCGCTCGGCAGCATTCCGGAAGACGGTACTTCGTTTTGCATGGAAACCGAACAGCTGGATATCAAGGTGGAGAACATCGCGGGTCATCGCGCGGAATCCATGATCGTGTCCAAAAAGCAGACAGAAACCGCGGCGTGCCGTTTACACGCGAGATAATTTTACATACATTTAACTTTTATTTTTGGCATCCCGCCTTTACAATAAAAGATGAATGAAGAAAAAGAAGAATACATAAAGAAAAAGGAGCGTGTTTATGGACATTTTTGGTGTGCTGCAGATGCTTGGCGGACTCTGTCTGTTTTTGTTCGGTATGGAAACGATGGGTGACGGTCTGACCAAAGCTTCGGGTAATAAGTTGGAAAAAATATTGGGAAGCCTGACTTCCAGTGTACCCAGAGGGGTTTTGCTGGGATGCGCGGTAACGGCAGTCATTCAGAGCTCTTCGGCAACGACGGTGATGCTGGTCGGGTTTGTGAATTCCGGTATCATGCGTCTCGCGCAGGCGATTCCGGTCATCATGGGCGCGAACATCGGTACGACGGCGACAGCTTGGCTTTTGAGTCTGGCGTCGATCGATGGCAGCAGCTTTTTTATTCAGCTGCTCAAGCCAATGTCGTTTTCGCCGATTCTGGCCGCAATCGCGATCGGCTTCATGATGTTCACCAAAAATGAAAAGAAACATAACATCGGTCTGGTGCTGATCGGCTTTGCTGTCCTGATGTACGGCATGGATATCATGAGCAGCGCAGTAGAACCGCTCAAGGATGTTCCGCAGTTTGTAAGCATTCTGACCATGTTCTCGAATCCGGTGCTTGGCGTGCTGGCAGGCGCAGTCTTTACGGCAGCCATTCAGAGCTCGTCCGCATCAGTCGGTATCCTGCAGGCGCTCTGCATGACCGGCTCCGTAACCTACGGCGCGGCGATTCCAATCATCATGGGGCAGAATATCGGAACCTGCGTGACTGCGATCATATCTTCCATCGGGGCGAACAAGGGCGCGAAGCGTGTAGCCGCGGTGCATCTTTCCTTTAATATCATCGGAACGGTCATCTTCTTATGTATCTTTTACATTGGAAACGCGATCGTGCAATTCGATTTTTTGGGAGAGCGGGTCAATCCGGCCAATATTGCGGTCATCCACAGCATTTTTAACGTTTGCGCGACAATCCTTTTGCTGCCGTTTTGCAAGCAGTTGGAAAAGCTGGCCAATCTTCTTGTCAAGGATGTGTCGGAAAAAAAGAAGCAGGACGAAACCTTGCAGCTTCTGGACGAACGTTTTCTCGAAACGCCGTCTATCGCGGCGGGACAGTGCCGCAGGGTGGCGGAGAAGATGGCAAATCTCTCGAAGGACTGCGTGTTCCGGGCGATGGATATGATCGGAAACTATACCGACAGCGCCGCGGAGTATGTATCCGCGACGGAGTCCAAAATTGACCGCTATGAGGACGCGCTGGGTGCTTATATCGTGAGACTGGAGCGGGAAGATTTGAGCGAAAATGACAGCAGAATGCTCAATTTGATCCTGCACAGCATCGGCGATCTGGAGCGTATATCAGACCACGCCAAAAATATCAGCGAAACCGCGGCGGAGATGGATCGCAAGGGCGCTGTATTTTCGCAGGAAGCGCAAAATGAAGTACAGGTCTACATGGATGCGGTCAGAGAAATCGTCAATATGGCGGTGAAGGCTTTCATAAAGCAGGATATGGAGCTGGCAGGCAATGTCGAGCCGCTGGAGGAAGTCATCGATACGATCAATGCCGAGGTCAAGGATCGGCACATCGCGCGCCTGCAGCAGGGAACCTGCACGATCGAGCTGGGCTTCATGCTGTCAGATCTCAGCAACAACATGGAACGTGTCGCGGATCACTGCTCGAATCTGGCGGTTTGCACCATTGAGACGCAGAAGAATGAATTCGACATGCACAAGTATCTCAAAACGATCAAAAAATACGATACAGCGCACTTCAAAGAAAGGGAAAGCGCCTACGAGAAAAAATACATGCTGCCGGAACTGCCGTCAGCCTAAAAGCCGCGCGCGGCAGGGAGCACGACAGGCGGGTTTTGGGCTGCGCGAGCAGTGGTGAATTTCCCCGCGCTATTTTGGTCACGCGGCGCGCTGCGGACGGTTTTGCGCCGGCGCGCGCAGGGCGGCGGCAAAATGCTCGGTGATCGCGCACATCAGTTCCTCCTTGAGGGCGGAATCCGGATAACTCATTTCATAGCCATGGTAATTATCGGTCTTTACGGTAATGACATGGCTATTTTTGTATGCCTTCGCGCATTCCAGACTGGTCTTGGGCGTGACGACGTAGTCGAGCGTGTTGCGGATGACCAGCACTGGTTTATCTCCGAATTTGCTGCCGTATTGACAGGGATCATAGGCTTCGAATTCCGCGAACCACTGCGGGGTCAGCTTCAGTCCCTGATGCAGGATATAGCCGTCCGCGGCTGCGGTTTCCTTCATCGCGTTCCATGCGCTCTGACCGCCCATATAGTCGATCATGGCATTGCGGGTTCCTGCCGGAGCAACCAGCGCCAGCGCCTGATAATCGAAGCCGCCGCTGCTCTCGTTGGCCATGGTCATCGCGACGCGGCCACCCATGCTGCGCGCGTAGAGTCCGATCCTGTCGGTGTCGATGTCGTGATGTCCGCGCATATAGTCAATCCCGCGCAGCAAATCCTTCCGCATGGACGAAAGCGTATAGCTATGCGTCTGGGGGCTGTCTTTTTGCGCGGCAGTATAAGGGTCAAAATCCATGCGTATGGTCGCGATGCCGCGGCGCGCCAGCCGTTCGGCAAGTTCCCTGGCACCGCCGCTGTTGCGATTTCCGGTAAAGCCGTGACCCATGGCGACCAACGGCATGCTGCCGTCATATTCCTTGGGAAAGACCGCCTCAGCGAGTGTATAGCTGCCGTCACCGCGCGCCAAAAAGAACATCTCGCTTACAGGCGTAAAGCCGGAGCCTTCTATGTCCCGCGAAAAGCTTTTCCCAAGGCAGCGCGTCAGACACGCGGACTCCAGCAGCAACAGTCCCGCGAACAAAAATAGCAGCAGATAGGGGAGCCCTCGCGAAAATCTTTTGTCTTTTGCGGTTTTCATGGTAAATCAACGCCTTTCTTCAGCAGGATCGGAAGATGATTGTGTCTTCTCCGACTATTATAATCGATTTCCAGGGGAGCTGCAAATCTTCTTTGAGATAAGCGCGGCTGCCTTCGAAATCCGGAACCAGCAGAGCGTGAATGACGCCGCTGTGCGCATCAAAAAGAATCTCTGCGTCCCAAAGCTTGCCGTGCATGCTGCCGTTCGCGAGATCTATGATTTCCTTATCGCCGATTTCCGTCAGTCGCATATTTTTGACTCCTTTACACATAATAAGGGATAATTCTTTTCATGCAGAATGCATGTATTCTTAGTTTACGAACAGGAGGGGGAGAATATGAACGAGGAAAAAGAAAAGGACAGGTCTCTGGAAAACGGACAAAGAGGCGAGGATGCGGCGGAACTGCTCAAGGAACTGGGTCTGCTTGCCGGAGGCGCTGATTTTAAGAGCGATCTGCAGTATCTTCCGATCATCGGCAGCATCGAGGGACATTCGATCTTGCCCCAGGACAATAAGACGACCAAGTACGAGCACCTGATTCCCGAGTTGATCGCTGTTGAGGAAAATCCGCGGATTCGGGGACTGCTGCTGATTTTGAATACGGTCGGCGGCGATGTGGAAGCGGGGCTTGCGCTGGCGGAGCTGGTCGCAGGAATTTCCAAGCCGACGGTGTCGCTGGTCATCGGCGGCGGACACAGTATCGGTATTCCGCTGGCTGTTTCCGCGGACTATACCTTTGCGGCAAAATCGGCAACCATGACCCTGCATCCGATTCGCACGAGCGGAACCTTGATTACGGCGGAGCCAACCTTCGCGTATATGAAAAAAACACAGGAACGGGTGATTGATTTCATTGTCGAGCACTCTCACGCGTCACGCGCGGATATCGAAGAAAAAATAAACTGTACGGACAATATGGCTAACGATGTCGGTACCCTGCTGTTCGGACCGGAGGCTGTAACATTGGGGCTGATTGACGAGATCGGCTCCTTGTCGAAAGCTATAAAAAAATTACGTTCAATGATTTCTTTGGATATTTTAGAAAATAATGGTTGACAAATAATTCAATATGTAATATATTACTAATATAAGGAGGGATTGGAAAGGAGGTGAAAGAAACGGAAAAGGTCAAGTTGGTCATCGAGATGCGGGACCGTGGCTATGCGCAGAGACTGGCGCAAAGATTATGTGAGCTTTGCAGCGGACTTGAAATCGAAATCTGCCGTAAGGGAGAATTCTGCGAGTGGAATGATACGGCGGATGGATATCATCTTTACGGCGGCTGTGATATCCTGCTCAGCGACAGCGAGCGAGCTTGCTACGGTCTTCCGGAGCATACAGCGTTTTTAAAACTGCGGAGACAGGAAATTTTTTTGCCCGCGCCGAGGATTTTGGAGCTGATTGCCATGGCCTATGAGAAAAAAACAGGGCGGGGTTTTCTCTTAAAGTCTGAGTCTGACGCGCAAATTCTCTCCTTCTGCGCGGAACAGGGCGGCGCGGGCGTGACCGCGATCTGCGTGACGACGGCAAGGCTTTTGGCGGGGATGCAGGAAGGAGCGGTGCTTTATCTGCAGCTGCTTCCGCCCGACGCGGCATGGGAATCCGCGTGCCTGGACTGGAAGCTTTATACGAAGATCAGGCAGCCGTCTCTGCGTCCGTACGCGGAGCTGGAATATCGTCTGCGCCGCGGAGAGACCTGCAGACTGCAGCCTTATCTTGCGAGAGACAGTTACGCTCTGCATTATTTGAGTCTGCATCGAGAAAGGCAGCTTTTGGAAGCCTTGCTTGCCTGCAGCGGAGATTTCTCGTGGATTTTGGCGGACTGCGGCAGCGGAGCGCCTATGCCCGCGAGTAAAAAACACTTTTGCGTCCGTAACGCGCTGGATTTGCGCTGCGGGATGACGCGGGAGATGACGAGCGGTGAGGGAAACCTGCCTGCGTTGTCCGCGCCGGAAAAGATCGATATTCAAAACCGGGGGGAAGCTTATTGCAGGAGCGAGAATGCCTTTACATTGTCCGAGAGTCCGGAAAGTTTTGAGGCAGCAAGAGAGGCAGTGATGGCGGATGGCTGTATTGAGATTTCGATGCAGGGACGATTCGCAAGAGACCTTCGAAGGATGTCACAGCAGTTAAATTTTTTTGCGCCATGAATGTAAGAATAAGCTAGATAAGGAAGAAGGAGGATACCTTGAAGGAGAGTTGTACAAAAAATGATAACAGAAAGAAATACTTTTTTAGAAGAAAACCTGGCACGGGTTCGTCTGCGATTCTCAAAGGAAACCGAACTGGATGACGAGCGCGCGCTGCGCTTGATTACCGAGACCGTCTTTGATGACCCGCAGGCCTGCGGCATGCCGCAGGCTGTACTGGAAGACTGTATGCGGAAGATTTTTTGGAAAACAAGGCGCAAACTGAATCTTTTAGATCCTCTGCTGCAGGATGATGAGGTCACCGAGATCATGGTCAACGGACCACAGAGCATTTTTGTTGAGCGCTGCGGCAGGATTGAGCGCTATCCGTATTGCTTCGATTCGGTCGGCGAGCTGGAGGAGGTTCTGCGCGGCATCGCGGGACAGGTACATCGGGAGATCAACGAGATGCATCCGATCGTCGATGCAAGGCTGCCGGACGGCTCGCGTGTCAACGGTGTCTATAAGAATGTCGCGATTAACGGGCCTGTGCTGACAATCCGAAAATTCTCAGAGGGCTTCATGCATCTGTCGGATTTAGAGGCGAACGAGACGGTTTCACACAGCGGCGCACGTCTGCTTACAAAGCTGGTGAGAAGCGGATATAATCTCTTTGTCAGCGGTGGAACCTCGTCGGGCAAGACGACGCTCCTGAACGCGCTCGCGGAGGCAATTCCCCGCCAGGAACGCGTTGTGGTCGTCGAAGACAGCATGGAACTCAAGATGCGTGAAATTGAAAACATCGTCCATATGGAATGCCGCAGCAGCAACGCGGCGGGCAAAGGCGGTGTCTCGATGGCGGATCTGATTCGCAGCAGCCTTCGGATGCGGCCCGACCGCATCATCGTCGGAGAGGTGCGCGGCGCGGAGGTCATGGATATGCTTAATGGCATGAATACCGGACACGCGGGGATGAGCACCGGACATGGAAACTCGGTGGAGGGGATGCTGAAGCGTCTGGAATCCATGTATCTGATGGCGATGCCGCTGGCCATCGACGCGATTCGGGCACAGATCGCGGCAGGCATTGACATTATGGTACATATCGAAAAGCTGGAGGGCGGGCAGCGTAAAGTGACAGATATCGTGGAACTTGTGGATTACCATGAAGGCAAATTTGTATTGAATCCGCTGATGCGGCTGGAGGCGGACGGCTGCCTCGCGGAGACCGGAAATTCCCTGGTGCATACCAGAAAATTGAAACTGAAAGGAGAGGAGCATGTGTGAAAGCTATGAAAAAGCTGCCTTGCCGCTCGAAAGCAAGCTTCGCTTCGCGGTCTGCGCGCTGACCGCGGGCTGCAGCGTAGGTCTGCTGTTTTACGACCGGATTGCCGCGGCGCTGCTGTTAAGCGTACTGCTGCTTGGCTTCTTCCCGCTTTATCGCGAGCGAGAGAGAAAAAAGAGACAGGATGCGCTGCTGCTGCAGTTTCGGGATGTACTCTACGCGCTTTCCTCGTCGGTTTCCGCGGGCAGACCGATGACAGAAGGTCTCGCGGAGGCGGAGAATTTTTGCGGCAATACCTATACGGAGCAAGATGACATCATGCGGGAGCTGGCTTATATGCGGAAACGCATCCAGCAGAGCGGCGAGGATGATCTGCTCGTTTTGCGCGACTTCGCGGCGCGGAGCGGACTTTCGGATATCGCGGATTTTGTCAACGTTTATGAAATCTGCAGAGAGTCCGGTGGAGATCTCTCGCGCGCGATGAACCGCGCGGCTTCGATTATCGGCGATAAAATTCAGCTTGAGGCAGAGTTGAAGGCTCTGATGGCACAAAAGGCTTTTGAAAGCAGAATCGTGGCAGGCGCGCCGTTTGCTATGGTACTTCTGATGCGCGTGACGGCCCCATCCTATATGCGGGTGATGTATGAAACAAGCAGCGGTCTTGTCATCACAAGCATCTCACTCCTGCTGATCGCCTGCGCGTTCTGGCTGATGGAAAGGATCAATCAAATTGAAATCTAAACAGAAAAAACTGCGGGAGGCACAGCAGACCGAAATCCTGTATACCTTGCCGGGCTTTCTCAATCAGCTGCTGCTGCTTGTCGGAAGCGGCATGGTTCTTACAGACGCGCTGCGGCGCATTGCTGACGGCTATATGGCGCTGCCGCCGAAGGAGCAGAACTATTTTACGGAGTCCTTCACGCAGCTTTGGCAGGAGAGCGCGCGCACAGGAGAGAGTCTGCTGACAGCGTTTCGACGTTTCAGCCGGTTCTCGCATGTAAAGGAGCTGAACCGCGTGACCGGTATTTTGGAAGAAAATCAAACGAAGGGCAGCGCGCTGTGGGAGAAACTGCAGGAACAAAGCGAGGCCTTATGGACAGCGCGTAAGCAGATCACGCTCGCGAGGATCAGAATGGCAGAGAGCAAAATGAGCTTTCCGCTCGGGATTTTTCTGATTGCCTTGATTATGATGACCGCGGCACCTGCGATGCTGCAGATGTAAAGCCGCGGACATCGTGACAGGAAGCTCGCGGCGCGGAAAGGAGAAAAAATGAAAGAGAAAAGAAGCATTATACGAAAACGACTGCGGATGAACCGCCGCGGTATGGAAATGATTCAAGTCGCGATTCTCATCGCCATCGCAGTGACCTTAGGTCTGATTTTTAAGACACAGATTACGGACTTTGTCGAGGATACCTTTGGGTCTCTCAGCAATGCCAAGTTTTGAAGAAGGGTGAGGTCGGGAGATGAAATTCATAGAAGCGACCCTATTGTTTCCGTTGACCTGCCTGATCATGATCGCACTGATTACCTTGATGCTGCAGTTTTACCAAGAACTTTCCATACAGATCGCGACGCATGATGAAACACGTTATCAGATGTTTTCACCGATGGAGAGTAATTGGATTCGCTTACAGGACCGCGTGCAGCAAGGGATCGAAGGCGAAGGGCAGGAGGAGAGCGATTGAAACGGCTGCATAATAAAAGGGGTTCCTATATCATCCTGCTGACCATCAGTCTCTGCGCGATGATGATTTTGGTCTACGCGGTGTTTTACGCTTCAGGACAGGCGGCAATCGGCAGCACCGTACGCAGCTTCGGGGCACTTTGGGGACGCAGCGTCCTGGGAGAGTACGACCGCGTGCTCAAGGAACGTTACGGCATCTTCGCCTTTTACGCGGACCCGCTGCTGACGGAGCGCAAGCTGGATGCCTATACAGACTATACCTGCCGCGGGAAAACCTATCTACATAGCCAGGAGGCGAGGGTTGAGCTGGAGGGTTACAGCATCACCGAAGCGGAGAATTTTGAAACGCAGATCAAGGAAGCGGTGCTTGCCGGTGTCAGACCAAGCCCCTTATCCGCCCCGCCCGCGGAAACGAGCGGAGAGGCAGGGAACGGGAACCGAAGCATCAGCAGCCGATGGATCTTGGACAGTCTGCCATCCGCGGGAAGCAGTCAAGGGGTGGATGTGGCGGCGCTGATTCGGCAGATAAAGGCGGAAATCTCTCTGAAAAGCATGCTTTCCCGCGCGGCGGATACACAGTATATTTTTACATATTTTCGCCACGCGCTGTCCGATGAAGCGCAGGTACGGCAGCTTGGGGATACCTTCTTTCAAAACGAAATCGAGTATCTGATCAGCGGCAAACCGGATGACGCGCGCGCAAAAAATTATGTGCGCAGACTGATGAAGCTCCTGCGCAACGGCCTGAATCTTGCATATCTGTACAGCTGTCCTGAAAAACGAGAAGCAGCGCTGGCCGCGGCGCAAGTCCTCACACCGGGACCCGCTGCCGCCCTGACGCAGGCACTGATTCTCGAAAGCTGGGCACTCTTGGAGGCAGAGAATGATCTTCGGATTTTGGAAGCCGGAGAGGGGGTGGCAATCATCAAGCGGGACGAGAACTGGGCTGTTTCCCTCGAAAATGTACTGGCACTCGATTTCAGCGGAGAGGAGGGAGAGGGCGGCGGGACTGACAGTGCCGAAGGAGAAGCTTCGCAAAAAAAGCTTTTGGACGGTTTTGTCAAGCCGCGCCAAATGGAGGGGCAGTGCTACGAGAATTACTTGAAGCTCTTCGTCGCGGCATTACCGCAAAAAACACGGGTGCTGCGCATGATGGATTTGATACAGATCAATCTCAAGTATCTGTATCACGAGAGCTTCCTGTTGGCAGATTATTATATCGGTTTGCGATATACTCTGCAGATCAATGGAAAAGCATATGAATTTACGGAAACTTATCAAAAAACAGGTACCAAAAAAGAAACGTCGTAGCAAAAGAGGCAGTTATCTTGTGGAAGCTGCCTTGACGCTGCCGGTTTTTATCCTTTGCATCGTCGCGCTGGCGCTGGTAATCCGCGTCATCGGCATCTGCGAAAACATCAGCTACGTGACCTGTCAGGAAACCAGAAAGATAGCTTTAAACGCTTATCATGATTTGAACGCAGTTTCCCTTTGCAAATGGAACCTTACTGCCGCGGTACGAAAGGAAAATCCCGCGTTAAGGCAGTTTCGAGTTCAAAATTTTGACTATCTTTACGAGGACACTACGGACGGGCTGCGGATGCGGGAATTGATCGCTGTCGATACCAAAGCTGAATTTGAAGTCAAAAATCCCATCGGCATTTACGGAAAAATTGTATTCACCCAGGGACTTTTGTGCAGAGGATTCACCGGCGCGGAGCGAAGCTGTCAACCTCTGCCGGCGCGCGCTTTTTCGGAGGGTGGAAGCAGCAGGCTTGTGATTGTTTTTCCAAAATACGGATATCGCTATCACAGCAGGAGCTGCCGCTATGTGCGGCAATATGAAAAAGAAAACAGCTATCGGCTGGAAATGCAGCAGAGGGACGCGCAGGGCAAGGGCTATACCGCGTGTCTGATCTGCGGAGGAGATTTAGATGAAACATACGGTGACAGTTAGCTTGAAAAAGGAAAATCTTGACGCGGCCTTTATACGGGAAATTCTGCTCAGCGGAAGCTGCGAAGCCATTTTGCCGATGAATCTTTACCGCGGCAAAAAATACTGCTTCGGCGTCTATCATACGGAGGGCTTTCGCTGCTTAGGGCAGTGCGAAGCATTTACCGCTGAGCAGATTCTGCAGATCGCGGAGGCACTTTTTCACATGCGGGAGGAATGTCGGGATCATCTGCTGTTTCCGACAGATTATGTACTGAATCTGAGTACCCTGTATGTGCGGCGCGACCTTTCGGAACTGCGCTTACTGTTTATTCCCGCGCGAAAAGGGTTAAATCCGCGAAAAACATTGCAGTATCTGCTGCAAAGCATGAAAGCACTGACCTCGCCCTATGGGGCGGAATATCTGTGCGCGCTCCAGGAGCTGCTGCAGGGAGCTTCGATGAAGCCGGAACAGATAGCAGGACGGCTGCAGCAGTGGAGGGCGGAGATCAGAAACAGCGGCATCTGCTAAAACAGCGCTGCCGCGCCTGCCGAAAAGTTCCGCGCATAAACCTTGCGAAATCCGCATATATCGAAAAGAAGAGATGACAGAAGTTTAAGCTCTGTTTGGGCGCGTGAGCGGAAAGCAAGGAGGAAGCGAGATGACGGGAAGGAAGTTCAGGAGAAAGGTCAGAAAAAGAAAAGGCGCGGTTGGAAATTCGAGGATGAAATTCGGCTTGTTTTTTGGTATAATAGCTTTGACGGTCGGACTTGGATTTTTAACCGCGCGTTTTGCCATCGGGCCGCTGATTGGCTTCCACGCGGAGAAAAGCCCCATTCAGGAGCTTGCGGAGCGAAAGGAAACCGCGGAGCAGCAAAAGCAGACTGCCGCGGCGGAGGAAGAAGCCTCCGCCAAAACAACGGCGGGCGAACAAACAGACAAAGGAAGCGCGGGAAGCACCGCGGAAAAAACGGAGACGAAAAGCGAGGAAAACGGCGGATCCACGCAGGCAGGTTATGCTTTGCAGTTTGGCGCGTTTTCGTCGAAAGCTGCCGCGCAGAGTCTGTCTGACGCGCTGCATGAAAAAGGAATTGACACGAAAATCGTCGAACTTGACGGCGTCTTTAAGGTTCTGAGTCCGGTCAGCGAAGGGAAGACGCAGGCGCTTGCCGCGCTGGAAAAAGTAAAGGAAAAAGCGGTCAGCGAAGTATTTATCACAGAGGAACCGGCATGAAGGAAATCTTACTCGCGGAAAATTCCGGCTTCTGCTTCGGCGTGAAGCAGGCCATGGAAAAAACCGAAAAGGAAATTGAAAAAAAACAACGAAACGAGACCGCAGGTGCTTTGTATACCTGGGGACCTTTGATTCATAATCAAACGGTGACGGACGCGCTGCGGGCACAGGGCGTGCGCATTGCTGAAAATCTGGATGAAGTGACAGCGGAGGATACGTTGATCGTCCGCTCACATGGGGAAGCACGCGCCTTTTTTGAAGAGGCGGACAGACGAGGAATTCACGTTGTGGATGCGACCTGTCCTTTTGTCAAAAAAATTCACGACTTGGTGGAGGAGGCCTACGGCAAGGGATACCGGATTATAATTCTCGGTGACGCGCAGCATCCGGAGGTGCGGGGCATCAACGGCTGGTGCGAAAACAGCGCTTTGGTGGTGCCTACCGCGGAAGCGGCACGCGAGATCAAGGAGGACAAGCTCTTTGTGGTCTGTCAGACTACGATTCGCAGGGAATTGCTCGATGAAGTCAGCGCCGTATTGCGTTCTGAGGGAAAGCAGGCCGAAATCCACAACACCATCTGCGGCGCGACCACACTGCGCCAGAACAGCTGTATGAAATTGGCAAAAATATGTGATTGCTTCATTGTGATTGGAGGAAAAAACAGCTCGAATACGCAAAAATTAGCTGAGATTGCAAAAAAAACCTGCAAAAAAGTATATTTTGTTGAAAAAATCGAAGATTTACCGTTGCACAAAATCGCAAAATATAATAAAATAGGAGTTGCAGCAGGTGCATCGACGCCTGAATGCGTAATTAAGGAGGTTATTGCTACCATGAGTGAAAACATCACTGAAATGAACATGATGGACTTAATGGACGACATCGAAAAGTCCTTAAGACTACCAAGAATCGGCGAAACTGTTAACGGAAAGGTACATCAAGTTACTGACAAAGAGATCATCGTTAACATGGGATGCAAAAAAGACGGAGTGATTCCGAAAGAAGAAGTAACATTGGAAGGAGACCAGAAGCTGACAGATTTATTCAAAGAGGGCGATGAAATCCAGGCGAAAGTTATCAAGACAGATGACGGTGACGGCGTGATTTTACTTTCTAAGAAGAAATTAGAAGTGAATGAACACTGGAATGAAATTGTTGAAGCGCTTGAAAACAAATCTATCATTAACGTGAAAGTGGTTAAGCAGGTGAATGGTGGCGTAATTGCGGCATATAAAGAAGTATCCGGATTTATTCCTCTGTCCCAGCTTTCCGACAAATATGTTGAAAACGCGGAAGAGTTTATCGGTCAGGAACTTCCGGTCAGAGTGACCAGAGTGGATCAGAAGAGAGGCAGAGCTGTATTCTCCCACAAGATCATTCTTACAGAAGAAAAAGAACAGAGAATGAAAGAAGTCTGGGACAAGCTGCAGGTTGGCGATATCGTAGAAGGTACGGTAATGAGATTTACCGACTACGGTGCGTTCGTAGATCTGGGCGGCATCGACGGACTGCTTCACATCTCCGAAATTTCCTGGGGCAAGCTGAAACACCCACAGGAAGTTCTTTCCATTGGAGACAAGGTTAAGGTTAAGATTTTATCCATGAATGATGAAAAGGGTAAGATTTCCTTAGGCTTAAAGCAGACAACACCGGAACCATGGTCTGTGATCAACGAAAAGTATCAGATTGGACAGGTCGTAACCGGTAAGGTTGTGCAGATTAAAGAATATGGCGCGTTCGTAGAGCTGGAACCTGGCCTTGACGGACTGGTACATATCTCCGAAGTTGCTCACAAGAGAGTGAACGACATCGCGGACGAATTAACCGTTGGACAAACTGTAGACGCGAAGATTCTCGACATCGATACCGAAAGAAAGAGAATCAGTCTCAGCATCAAGCAGACTCTGGATGTTCCCGCAGAAGAAGCGGAAGATGATTATCCGGAAGAAGACGAAGAATAAGCAAAGCTTTGACAAAAAGAGAGCCGTTTCGCGGCTCTCTGCTTTTGTTTTTGGACTTTTGCGGGCAGTCACTCACGCTTTTATCTTTGGTTCCGGCAGCTTGGGATTGACCCATACCGTACGGTTATTGGTGAAAATGACCATGCCGGGTTTGGCGCCTGCCGGTTTTTTGACATATTTGACCGGTACGTAATCGACCGGCACGTTTTCGGAGCCGCGCGCCTTGCTGTGGTAGGCTGCGATTGCCGCCGCTTCAAAGATCGCGGCTTCGTCCGGCTGAGCGCCACCGCACTGCACGATAACGTGGGAACCCGGAATATCTTTGGTATGCAGCCATAGATCTTTATTCCCTGCGGTCTTGAGTGTCAGAATGTCATTTTCCTTATTGTTGCGGCCGACCAGGACGGTCATGCCGTTGGTCAGCGTGTATTTGTACGGCTCCGGTTTGTATTTTTTTTCGCGGAAGCCGCCGGCCTGCTTGCGGCGGCGCAGATAGCCGGTCTCAACCAGTTCCGCGCGCAGGGCTTCAATCTCCTTCACATCCTCTGTGTTTTCCAAAAAGGAGAGGACGGATTCCAAATAGTTGATTTCACCGTCGTTTTCAGCAAGCTGAATTTGCTTTTCTTTGACAGCAGTCTTGGCCTTCGCGTACTTCTTAAAATAATGCTGCGCGTTTTTGGCAGGCGGCAGTTTGACGTCCAGCGGAATTTCGATTTCCTTACCGTCATAATAGTTGAGAACGCGAACGGAGCGCATGCCCGGCTGTACCAGATGCAGGTTCGCGGTCAGAAGTTCACCGAACAGCCTGAGATCTTCGGAGTTTTCTGCCTTGAGAAGATCCTCGGAAAGGCGTTTTTTCTTCAGGTACATCTTATCAAGACTTGCCGTTACCGCTTTGATTAGGTCGTGCGATTTTTGCCGGCCTTGATTCGAGGATTCTTTTTTGGAAAAATAATAGGCGAGCGCGGCACTCATGCTGTCAAAGGACAGTTCCGCGCAGCTTGTTTCGTAGTCGGTCAGCGTTACCGGATAGAATTCTACCGGATGCTGTTTGTCATCCTCGTAAACATAGGCGGCAGTGATGCCTGCCTCAATCTGCGCCTTGACCTGTTCAAAATAGGCGGCTCGGTCCGAACCTGTGTGCAGCGCCAATTCTCCGGCAAAGGCCGGAGAGATACCGCCAATCGATCGGAGTATGACCTTGCTGTCCTGCGGCAGAGCCGCGACGGCTTCCGCGGTAATTTCGCGAAACGGCTGCTTGTCCTGTGCCGGCGGGTATTGATAAGTAAGACCCGGCAGGATCTGCCGCACACGGTTGACATCAAAGGAAACCCGCTTGATGGCATCGATGATTTTGCCGCTCGCCAGATCGACCAGCACGATATTGCTGTGCTTGCCCATGATCTCAAAGATCAGCTTTTTGGAAACCGTAAAGCCAAGTTCATTTAGGGTTTCCAGTGAGATTTCGATGATACGTTCCGAATCCTTTTGCTTAACAGCGGTAATGCGCCCGCCTTGCAGATGCTTGCGCAGCAGCATGCAGAATGAAAGCGGAGCCGGCGGATTGACCGGATTGGATTCGATGAAATGCAGCCGCGCGTGTGCCGAGCCTGCGGAGGCGAAGAGTTTGCGGTTGCCGTTCTTGGTATGGATATGAAAGACCAGTTCATCCGCCTCCGGCTGATAAACCTTTTCGATTTTTCCCAGTAAAATATTGTTTTGCAGTTCCCGGACGACCGCCCGGGTAACGATTCCGTCGTAAGCCACAGAGTTTCTCCTTTCGGTTGCTGCGTGTTCGGATCTTGCGTGTGACGCAGAAAAAGAACACTTGTTTTTCGTCGATTTTTGTGGTAAAATGATAGTCACAAGAGGACGAGTCAGAGAGCGGTTGAACCCCGAGAGGGGGTGATGCAATATGTCGGACTACGAAATACTGATGATAGGGTTAACCTTTACAAGTATTGTTGTATCCTTACTGATTGCATACATAAAAAAATAACCGCCCCACGGCAAGGTCAGCGGTTATTTTAGAAAATAACTAACGTGGTCAGCCGTTCGGCTTTCCTCTTGTTCTCATTCTATCACAGAAAAAATAAAAATGCAAGCAATACATAAAAAGGAGGCATCGCAGGATGGAAAAAAGATTTTTATGCGGGGAAGAGGTTTCTCTGCTCGGCTTTGGCGCGATGCGCCTGCCAACCCAGGAGGATGGCACGATTGACCGCGTGAAGGCGGGCAGGCTTGTCGATACGCTGTATCAAAACGGCGTGAACTATTTTGACACAGCCTATGTGTATCATCAGGGAGAATCTGAAGAATTTTTGGGTGAAGCACTGCGAAAATATCCGCGCAACAGCTTTTATCTGGCGACCAAGACCCCGGGACATCTGATCAATCCGGACTATGATCCGGTGGAAGCGTTTGAACGACAGCTGCGGCGCTGCGAAACGGATTATTTCGATTTTTATCTGCTGCACAATGTCATGGAAAGCAGCCTGCCGACGTATACAAATCCTGACCTGCGTGTCATGGATTACTTATTGGAACAGAAAGCCAAGGGACATATCCGTCACCTGGGAATTTCTTCGCATGGGCAGCTGCCGATGCTGGAAAGATACCTGAAAGCATACGGCAAGGAGATCGAATTCGTCCAGCTGCAGATTAATTATTTAGACTGGAGTCTCCAACAGGCAAAAGAAAAATACGAGATGGTTACCGAACTGGGACTGCCGATCATCGTCATGGAGCCGTGCAGGGGCGGCAGACTGGCAGCGCTGGACGCGGCCAGCGAGCAAAAGATGAAAACTTTGCGTCCGCAGGATTCCGTTCCGTCCTGGGCGTTCCGATTTGCCGGCAGTCTGCCGAACGTTTCCGTCGTGCTCAGCGGTATGAGCAGCATGGAACAGGTAGAGGACAATCTCAAAACATTCTGCCATTTTGAGCAGCTCAGCGAGACAGAGCAGGCTTTGCTGGCGGATATCGCGCGGAGCATGATGGATATCGTGCCATGTACCGCTTGCCGTTACTGCTGTGACGGATGTCCGATGCAGTTGGATATTCCATACCTTTTGAAGATCTATAACGACGCGAAATTCAGCCCGACGGTTATGAACGGCATGCTGATCAATGCTTTGCCGAAGGAAGCACAGCCTGCGGCCTGTATTGGCTGCGGCGCGTGTGCCCAGGTCTGTCCGCAGCACATCGACATTCCGGCTGCGCTCGCGGACCTGACGAAAATAATTGCCGAGGGGCCGGATTGGGCAAAGGTCAGCGCAGAACGCCTGAAACGGGATCGAAAGTAAGAATATTTACAAATTTTGATAATTTTATGACAGAAGCCCCTTGCCAAGGGGCTTCTTTTTCGGTACAATATTCTTCGGAATCATACAGAAAACATAGAAAAAGTGAGGTAAATGGGTATGATCAAAAGTATGACAGGCTTCGGCAGAGGAGAATATACAGATGGCAAGCGTAATATGGTGGTCGAGATTAAGACCGTCAATCACCGCTATTCGGATATTACCATCAAGATGCCGCGCCGCTATTCTTTCGCGGAAGACAAGATCAAGAGCGCGATCAAGGCACACATTCGCCGCGGCAAGGCGGATGTTTCCATCATGGTAGAAAACATCGGCGACAGCGATGTAAGCATCCAGCTCAATGAGCCTCTGGCGAAACAGTATTTAGAAAAAATGCTGAGTCTGCGCGGTGCGCTCGGCAAGCCGGAGGGTTTTGACGATCAGCTCACATTGCTGCAGATCGCGGCTCTGCCGGATGTGATGAAAGCAATTCCCGCGGTTGAAGATGAAGAAGAGATCATCAAGGCTCTTCTGATTCCGACTGTGCAGGCTGCAGAAAATCTGGACCGCATGCGCGCGGCCGAAGGACAAAAACTGGCGGAGGATCTGCTTGAAAAAGGGGAGCATCTCAAGCAACTGCTTGACAAGATTACAGAACGCGCGCCGCAGGTAGCTGTGGATTATACGGCAAAGCTGCGGGAACGCATCACCGAATTGATCGGAAACAATGTACAGATCCCGGAGGATCGCATTCTGGTGGAGGCGGCGATTTTCGCGGATAAATGCGCGATCGACGAGGAAATCACCCGCTTGAACAGCCATATCCTGCAGCTGCGGGATATTGTGACCCAAAGCACGCAGCCGGACGGCAAAAAGCTGGATTTTCTCGTGCAGGAAATGAACCGGGAAGCCAATACCATCGGCTCCAAGGCGAACGATATTACCATCACCGGTTATATGCTGGATCTGAAGAGCGAAATCGAGAAGATTCGCGAACAGGTGCAGAATATCGAGTAAAATCGCGCTGCGAAAATAAATGATGACGAAAAAAATTGAGTGAACTACTTGAAACGAGTGGTATTTTGTGATAAAATAATATTTCAGATTTACGAAGATTTACAGATGACAGACAGCAGGAGTTTTTATGTATTTAGAAGAAAAGCATAAGGGAAAATTATTTATTCTTTCCGGACCATCCGGCGCGGGGAAGGGTACCATCTGCAAGGAGCTGCTCGCGCAGACGGATTTGGAGCTGTCCGTTTCCATGACGACCAGACAGCCCAGAGAGGGTGAGATCCACGGGGTACATTATTATTTTGTAACCGAGGAAGAATTCGTGAAGCGAATCAGCGCGGACGGATTCTTGGAGCATGCTGAGGTCTACGGCAGACGGTACGGAACGCCCAAAGAACCTGTCATCGATAAATTAAAGCAAGGCATCGATGTGATATTGGAAATCGATATTCAAGGCGCCTTGAAGGTGAAGGAGAACTATCCGGACGGCGTATTCATCTTTATTTTGCCGCCTTCTATGGCGGAGCTGCGCAAACGCCTGACCGGACGCGGAACCGAAACGGCGGAAGCCATCGAGATGCGCCTTGGGGAAACCTTGAAGGAACTTTCCTTTATCGAAAAATATGATTATTGTGTGGTGAACGGAGAATTGGACGAGGCCGTAGCGCGCGTCAAAGCAATCGTAATCGCGGAGCATTCCAGAGTCACCATGACTGCTGACGAATTGGTTGAAAAGTATAAGGAGGAATGAACCATGTTATACCCATCCATTAACGAGATCAGAAAAAAGGCGGACAGCCGTTATACGCTGGTGATTTTGGCCGCAAAAAGAGCGCGTGACATCATCGACGGCAAACCGATCCTGACTGATGTGGACATCGACAGACCGGTTTCCATCGCCGCGCATGAGATCGCGGAGGATCTGATTACCTATCGCAGAAACGAAGACGATTTATAGAAGCAAACGGCAGACTTTCTGCTAATATCAACGAATATCAACGAAAACCGATAACAAACGGCCCCTGAAGAAAATTCTTGCAGGGGCTTTTTGTAAGGATACATCGGTAAGAACAAACTGGCAGGCGGACAGGAGAACGCGATGGAACCAAGCGCATTTGAAAAAAAATACATGAGTCGCTTCAACGCGCAGCAGCGAAAAGCGGTGAGGCAAGTGGATGGGCCGATACTGCTGCTCGCAGTGCCGGGCTCCGGCAAAACGACGGTACTGGTGACACGTCTGGGGTATATGGCGCTTTGCTGCGAGATCAAGCCGGAAGAGATCCTCACAGTTACCTATACGGTCGCGGCAACCGGGGATATGCGGGCAAGGTGCGCAGAGCATTTCGGAGAAGATATGGCAAAGCAATTTGAATTTCGGACGATTAACAGTATCTGCGCCAAGATCATCCAATATTACGGAAGGCAATACGACAGAAGCCCTTTTGCCTTGGTGAGTGATGAGAAACAGATAACGGCGCTCTTGTCTGCCGTTTATCAAGAGGTCCAGCGGGAGTACCCGACAGAAAGCGACCTCAAAAGTGTACGAACGCTGATCACCTATATCAAAAATATGATGCTGACGGATGAAGAAGTCAGGCAGCTTGCCGCAAAGCTTGAAGAACCGATCAACATCGCGAAGATTTATCAAAAATATTGCCGCGCGATGCGGGAGAATCAGTGGATGGACTATGATGATCAGATGATTTACGCGTACCGGATGCTTTGTAAGCATCCACAGATTTTACGGCATTTTCAGCAAAGATATCGTTATTTTTGCGTGGATGAAGCGCAGGATACCTCAAAAATTCAGCACGCGATTCTTGCTTTGCTTGCCTCTGCGTCCGGCAATCTGTTTATGGTCGGGGACGAAGACCAGAGCATCTACGGTTTTCGCGCCGCATACCCGCAGGCATTGCTGGATTTTGAACAAGACCACCCGGGCGCGAAGGTTCTGCTGATGGAGGAAAATTTTCGCTCAGATGCAGGCATCGTGCAGGCGGCAGATCGTTTTATACAAAAAAATACATTTCGGCATGTAAAACGTATGAAGGCGGCACGTGGGTCATCGGCATCCATACGTGAAATCCCGCTCAGAAGCAGAGGACAGCAGTATACTTACCTTGCCAGGGTGGCGGCAGACTGCGACAGACAGACTGCGGTACTGTACCGGGATAACGAATGCGCGCTGCCGCTGATCGATCTTTTGGAGAGAAATGGAATTGATTACCGGATGCGGCAGATGGAGATGACCTTCTTTTCGCATCGCATTGTTTCAGATCTGACGTGTGTGCTGCGTCTGGCAATCGATCCGTATGATACAGAGGCTTTTTTACAGGTGTATTACAAGCTCGGCACCTATATCAAAAAGGCAGATGCCCGGTACATCGCGGAACTCAGCCGTCAGCGGCACATGCCTGTTCTTGATGCGGCTCTGGAGTGCGGCAGGCTGAACGCGCATGCTTTGGCCGGCACAAAAACGCTGCGAACGCATTTGCGGAATATGCTGACGGAACGCGCGGACAAGGCACTCTATCGGATCACAGAATACCTCGGCTATACGGATTATTTGACGCGCAGCGGCATCAACGGTGAAAACAAGCTTGCGATCCTGCGGACGCTTGCGAGCCGCGAAGCATCTCCGTCGGCGTTTTTGGCACGCATGGAAGCTTTGCAGAAAATTATTCAACAAAAAGAGACGAATCCCGACTGCCAGATTTATCTTTCCACGATCCACGCCAGTAAGGGATTGGAATACGATACGGTTTATCTGATGGATGTGATCGACGGCATCCTGCCGGAACAGGTTCCGGCGAGCCAACGGTTCGCCTCAAAAAAGGAAAAAGAAATTTATGAGGAAGAACGACGACTTTTTTATGTCGGTGTAACACGTGCGAAGAATCGGTTGTACCTGTTTACTGCAAATCGAAAGTCTACTTTCTGTGAGGACTTTTTTGGAAAAGGGGCAAAGAAACAGGCAATCGACTTCAAGGCGTTAAAATCGACATCGTCGAGTACGCAGACAGACAATGCGCGGCGTGAGGAAATTTGCAGGCAATTCCATGAACAGTTTGACGTGGGAAGCATTGTGACACATTTCAAATTCGGGGAAGGTGTGATCCTGAAGATCACAGAAAAACAGATTGTCGTGCAGTTCGCGGACAAGACGCGGAAGCTGGATCTATTTTTGACAGCGCAGAAGCAGCTGGTGCGGTAAAACCGCATTTTTGCAGGAGCTACATTTAAAACGGACGCAATTTTGCCGCGTGGCAGGAATGCGCCCGTTTTTTTCGCGAAATCTTCACATTTTTGGAACGGCGGAGGAACGCTTACGGACGCTTGGAGGAACAGCAGCGTCCTATAATGGGCTTATCCGAGGCGGTAAGACTTTGGAGAAACAGAATGAATGAAATTTGGGAGGTAACCATATGTATTTTGACGCGATTGTAAAACTGATTTCTGAACGTACCGGCTGTGATCCGGCAGCAATCAAACCGGAGAGCAAGTTTACGGAGATCGGCATCGACTCTTTAGACACCGTAGAGATTCTGATGAGCTTGGAGGATGAGGTCGGCGTGGAGCTAGAGCTGGATCAGGCGGTAGAGACCGTAGCGGATCTGGACAAATTTATTCAGAGCAAGAAGGGTTAAGCAAAATGATTCAGTCAAAAATTTGTGAGCTGCTGGGGATTTCCTATCCGGTATTGCAGGGCGGGATGGCATGGATCGCGGACGGACGTTTGGCGGCCGCGGTATCCGAAGGCGGCGGTCTGGGCATCATAGCCGCCGGCAATGCCAACAGCGATGATGTCAGAGAACAGATCCGGATCGCGAGAAGTCTGACCCAAAAGCCAATCGGGGTGAACCTGATGCTCCTGAGCCCTTTTGCGGATGAAGTGGCAGAGCTTGTTTGCAGAGAAAAGATCAATGTAGTAACAACAGGCGCGGGAAATCCGTCCAAATACATGAAAGCCTGGAATGCGGCCGGTATCAAGGTCATTCCGGTCGTCGCGTCAGCGGCGATGGCGAAGCTGGTAACCCGCCTGGGAGCCTCCGCGGTGATCGCGGAGGGAGGCGAGAGCGGCGGACATGTAGGGGAACTGAGCACGATGGTTCTGGTCCCGCAGGTCTGCGACGCGACACCACTTCCGGTCATCGCGGCAGGCGGTATCGCGGACGGAAGAGGTCTGGCCGCGGCGTTGATGCTGGGTGCCTGCGGGGTGCAGATGGGTACCAGATTTTTGAGCGCGAAAGAATGCGGCATTCATCCGGTGTATAAAGAAAAAATCCTAAAAGCCGGAGATTTGTGTACTATGGTAACCGGCAAGCGGCTGGGACATCCGGTCAGAAGCCTGCGCACAAAGTTCGCCAGAGAATATTTTGAGGCGGAATATGGCGGCGCGAGCGAGGAAGCCCTGGAGGCCATGGCGTCGGGCGCCTTGCGCCTGGCGGCGCAAGAGGGCGATGAAACGCGAGGCTGTTTCTTGGCGGGACAGATTGCGTCCATGGTCAAAAAAGAACAGTCGGCAGCGCAAATCATAAAAGAAGTGACAGGAGAGGCAGAACCGATCCTTTTGAGGGCATCACAATGGGTAAAATAGCATTTGTTTTTGCCGGT
>URWB01000005.1 GCA_900551415.1 uncultured Eubacteriales bacterium | reverse complement strand
CTAAAGCCAGTGGGATTGCGGTAGCCATATTTCAAAACGGTTTCCGCCGAAATTGCGGCGTTTGTTTTTTCATTTTGCCGAATGGCTAAAATATTGATACCGTACTTTCTGCGAATATCCAGGCTTCCGATACTTTGATCTCTCCATGACTCCGGTACCGCGGCCTCGATGATCGCATGCTGCGCGTCCAGTTCAATATAATCAAAGATATGGTTGGCGGTATATCGGATCGCTGCCCATTTTGCCAGTTGTTTTTCCGGATAGACTACATGATCTGCCCCGTTACGCAGCAAAAATTTTGCCTGCAGCTCCTGTTTCGCTCTGGAAACGATACATTTTGCGCCAAGTTCCTTAAGCTGAGATGTGGTTTCCAACGCGCTTAAAAAATTATCGCTGATCGTAACATAACAAATGTCATAATTTTTCACGCCCAAAGAACGCAAAAAATCCTCCGCGGTGCTGTCGCCGATCTGCGCGTTTGTAACAAAATCCATACAGGCATCGACGCGTTCCTCGTTTTTATCCACAGCCATAACCTGATGTCCCAATTGATTCAATTCTTCCGCGAGATGCCGTCCAAAACGTCCGAGTCCAATCAGTAACACATTTTTCATTTTCGTTTCCTCTCTTTTTATCCCACCGTGATATTTCCTTTGGGAAAGCGCGCGCAGACAATTTCATGTCCGGAAAAAGCCGCGTAAATCAGAGTTAATCCGCCGACACGTCCAAAAAACATCAGCAGGATCAAAACAGACTGTGACAACACACCCAAATGCGGCGTCAGTCCCAGGGTCAGGCCGACGGTTCCCGCCGCTGACGCGGTCTCATACAGACATGCCTCCAGCGGCAGATTTTCTGTCAGACTAATCACAGACGCGCCCACAAAGCTAAGCCCCAAATACAAGAGCAAAATTGCCGCGGCATTTCGAATCACCTCGTTTTCAATCCGGCGTTCAAATGCATGGGTTTCCTCCCGTCGCCCAAAGGTTGCGGCCGTGGAAGTCAAAAGTACGGCCAAGGTGGTCACCTTCATGCCGCCGGCTGTCGATCCCGGCGCGCCCCCAATCAACATCAGACCCGTAATCAATCCCTTGGAAACATCCGTCATGCACGTCAGATCGACCGTATTAAACCCCGCGGTTCTGGGCGTAACCGCCTGAAAGAGGGCTGCCAGAACACGTTCACGAAGCGGCATATCAGCAAAATCCACAAAAAAGAAAAACAGAGCAGGTAAAAAAATCAAAATTGCCGTCATAAGGAGAATCACCTTGCTTTGCATTTGATAGCGCCGCATACGCAAACGATGCCGATACAGGTCATTCCAGGTTAAAAAACCGATTCCTCCGATAATAATCAGCAGCATGATAACAAAATTCACAATCGGATTCTGCTCATATCCCATCAAGGACAGATACTGCTGCCCCGCGCATCCGAGGATATCAAAGCCCGCATTGCAAAAAGCCGATATGGAATGAAAGACCGCCATCCAGATGCCCTTCCTGCCGTAATCCCCGTAAAAAACCGGTAACAGCAGCAAGGCTCCCAAAACCTCTATCAGCAGCGTTCCCTTCAGGATAAATTTTGTCAGCCGCACAATTCCGCCGATTGCCGGTGCCGCGATTGCTTCCTGCATCGCGCTGCGTTCTTTTAGGGAAACATTTTTGCCGGCGAACAGCAAAAAAGTAACGGCGGCAGTGATGACACCGAGGCCTCCGATCTGAATCAGCATTAAGATCACCAGCTGGCCGAATCCGGACCAGTAGCTGCCGGTATCCCGCACAACCAAACCTGTAACGCAGGTCGCGGAGGTAGCTGTAAATAAGGACTCATGAAAGGATGTCCAATTGCCTGCCGCGCTGCATACGGGCAACATTAAAACCAGCGCTCCCACTAAGATCAGCAAGGCGAACCCAAGAATCATCATCTGAAAGGTGGTCAGATGCCGACGCAGACGCATGGATTTTTGTGACATAAGCATTTCCTTTCCGCGCGATTACATTCGTTTCCTTATAAGGATACCGAATTTTTCGCAGGCTGTCAAGAGACGAACTTGAATATCTGCCCTCACGCGAAGGCCGCGTCGCGAATCCTATCATCAGTTTTGCCGGTGATGAGAGGAGGCTCCATCTTCTTCCATCTTCCGATTTCAATGGCGGAAGTTTTTTGCCTCAAAAAATAAAAACCTCGTAAAAGCAATCACTCTACGAGGTTTTGTGTTGTTGACGATAAAAAAAGTTGTTTGTGCTTTCGCACATTTCGGCGGACTTACGAGCCGCCCTTCGCATGTCCAGGCATGCGCCTGTAGTTAGCAGGAACTTATTTAAGCTGTGCAGCTACTTCTGCCGCGAAATCTTCTTCCTTCTTTTCGATGCCTTCGCCGACTTCGAAACGTACAACCTTCGCGAGGGAAAGGTTCTTATCTACGGATTCCAGATACTTCGCGACGGTCTGCTTGCCGTCTTCTGCTCTGACATAAGTTTGGTCAAGCAGGCAGATATCCTTTAACTGCTTGGAAACACGTCCCTCTACCAGTCCAAGGAAAATCTTGTTCGCGGAGATCGCGGCTTTATCCGCGACCGCGAGGTCTGCCAACTGCGCCTTTGCTTCCTTGGAAAGGAAGTTCGGCAGATAGTTGAAGTTGAAGCTCTTGTCGTTTCTCTTTTCTTCTAAGATCGCGACATCTTCCGCGGACCAAACTCCGGCCACAGCCTTGTCCATCAATTCGTTTAAGATTGGTTTCGGCAGGGAGAACGGATCGTTCAGCGCGCTTTCGAGCGTGATTTCTCTGATCTTCGCGAGTTCCTCCGCGGAGATTTCGTCTCTGCTGACATACTGCGGATTCATCGCCGCGACCTGCATCGCGATATTGGTCAGAGCTTCCTTCACGGCATCGGTCGCTTCACCGCTGCCTACCACGATAACGCCGATTCTGCCGCCGCCGTGCACATAGGAAGCGAGCACATCGCCGGATGCTTTTTCAATTCTTCTGATCGACATATTTTCGCCGATCTTCGCAATCTTCGCGGTTAACGCATCCGCAACCGTCGCGCCTTCATATGCCATCGCCTTGAAGGCTTCGATATCGTTGGATTCCGCTGTTAAAGCCAGCTTCGCGAGGTCTTCTACAAAGTTTACGAATTCTTCGTTTTTGGAAACGAAGTCTGTTTCGGAATTGACTTCAACGATAGCGGCAGTCTTGTGATCATCGGAAAAAGCGATCTTAACTAAGCCTTCCGCGGCAACTCTGCCTGCCTTCTTTGCGGCCTTCGCAAGTCCCTTTTCTTTCAAATAGTCAACAGCAGCTTCGATATTGCCGTCAACTTCTACCAATGCCTTTTTGCAGTCCATCATGCCTGCGCCGGTCATTTCTCTTAATTCTTTTACCATCTGAGCGGTTACTGCCATTTTATTTTCCTCCTGTGATTTAATTTTCGTTTGTCTTTTGACTACGCCTCTGCAGGTGCTTCTTCCGCTTCTTCTGCAGGTGCTTCTTCGACAGGAGTGCCTTCGTCAAAGCTTTCGCCCTGGTTTGCTTCGATAACAGCGTCCGCCATTCTCGCGGCGATCAGCTTAACCGCTCTAATCGCGTCGTCATTAGCCGGGATTACATAGTCCACGTCGTCCGGGTCACAGTTTGTATCGACAATACCAACGATCGGAATTCCGAGGATTCTCGCTTCTTTCACCGCGATTCTTTCCTTCTTAGGGTCTACAACGAATAACGCGCCCGGCATTCCCTTCATGTCCTTGATGCCGCCTAAGAATTTTTCGAGCTTGTCAGCTTCTGATTTCAGCTTGATGACTTCCTTCTTCGCCAGCTTTTCGAAGGTACCGTCTTCTTCCATTCTGCGAATGTCATTGAGTCTCTGAATTCTCTTTGCGATAGTCTTGTGGTTTGTCAGCATACCGCCGAGCCATCTTTCGCTGACATAATACTGTCCGCATCTGGTCGCTTCATCCTCGATTGCCTGCTGCGCCTGCTTCTTGGTTCCTACGAACAGAATCGGCTTGCCGGACTCGCCAACGCTTCTCATGAAGTCATAAGCTTCGTCAATCTTCTTTACCGTCTTCTGTAAGTCGATAATGTAGATGCCGTTTCTTTCTGTGAAGATGTACGGAGCCATCTTCGGGTTCCATCTTCTGGTCTGGTGTCCAAAATGTACACCTGCTTCGAGTAATTGTTTCATTGAAATTACTGCCATTTTTATTCCTCCTGGTTTATACTTCCACCGCCTGTGAGTCTCCTACCGCATGCCTTCCGGCACCCTTATCGCAGGGGAACGCGGCAACCTTCTCCAATCGGCGATGTGATTGATTTTGTGGCATGGCAGAATTGCACATACCACTAATTACTTTACTATATTTCACAAAAAAAAGCAAGAAAATTCTCTTTTACATGGATAATTTTTTGAGATAAGCGGCAAAAGCCTGCTTCGCTGAAACAAAACTGTTCCTGCCGAGCGCGAAGCTTTGTCCACTCTGAAAATATATGGTCTGATCCTTCATCGACTTCACCTGCTCGAAATTAACGATGACAGAATGCAGGCAGCGAAAAAATCTTCTGTCCAGATAGACTTCATAGTCGCCGGCCTTCGCATATTGCGAGAAGGTTTCTTTCTCTGTGACAATGTTCGTAACCCTGCCATGCTGTTGAATGTACAAAATATCGCTGACCGCCACCTTGCAGCAATCAGTTCTCCTGATGATCGGAATATATTTTTCCATATTTTTCTCCTTTCTCACACGCGGCCTTCTTAGAAATCTTAGCACTTTTTTATCCTCCTTATTTCATTATTACATTTTTTGTCGTTTTTTGCAGAATTTCATTCGACATTTTTCTACACTTTCAGACAAATTTCGCCAGTACCTTCTCGCGATGAGGCGAAAAAAAGAAAAACATGACCGCTGCGAACATCCGCGCCACTTCCGCTCCCCCCTCCAAAAGAAAAAAGCGCGTATAACGAAATACAGATTTTTATGCACACATGTCGCTCACTCATGAGCGACGCTCCGCAAGGTGCTTTTGCCTTGATTCCGGAAACATCGCACAGCGATATTTCCCAGATGATAAAAAAACGCCGCGCGGCCTTCTTTCTCTATGGATTCCGCGTGGCGTTTTTGTGCCCGTTTGTTTTTTTATGATAAAAACTAAAATGATGTGAGCGCAAAGGAATATTATTTCAAATAGATGTCAATCGGGATATGGCGGTAAATAAGATCATCTCCATATACGCCGCTGTCCTCATATTCGATCTCACCGCATTGATTGTCATATGGGTCTATGCGCCAATGCTGCTTTTTAGGATAAAAATCATGCTGAAACCGATCATTGATCGGAATTCGATACGGGTCCACATTTCCAAAGAAGAAATTCCAGCGATCGTACGATTTTCTCACGTAAGCCAGCACTCCTCCGGCAAGGTCCGCGTAAAGCCACCCCAAATCTTGAATGAAGAAGCGTACCCAGTCATGTTCGCCAACATAAGTCGGTGAGGCTTCTAATCCGGACTCCCACTGTGCCGGAATTCCCGCGATACGACAAAGCGTAATGAACAGCAAAGAATGAATCCCGCAATCACCCTTTCGATTCAAGGCACAGTATTCTGATAGATTTTCAATGCTCGCGTAATCACGCACAAAACGATAGTCCATTTTCGTTGTCACATAATCATAGATTGCTCTGGCCTTGCGAAGCGGATTGACCTCGCCTCCGATAAGTTCTCCACAAAGCGTGACGAGATGCGGAGTGAAGCGAATATGCGGCGCTTCTTCCATGAGGTTTTCACTCGAAAAAGCCTCTTCACAAGCAGTGCTCGCCTCCTGCGGCATATCCGCGTCCGACCTTGTTTCAAGATTATGATACACAGTTGTGTAATCAAGCTCATACTCCAGGGAGAACACCTGCCCTTTCGCCGCGATTTCTTCAAAATAGATTGTCGGTTGTGCCGCCTTGCTATCGGAAATAAACGAAGGCGTATGCGAAGTCCGCAGCATTTTAAAATTCGTGATGCCGGCCCGTTCCCGCGGAATCGGAATATGTACTCGAATCGTTTCTCCTTCACGCAGCGCCCGCGGCGCAATTTCCACTTCATGTCGGATGTGTATATGCGCGGTTCTTTCGAGATTGTCTTCGCAGCCATGAATGTAATCCTCTATGAGCGTGTAATCGCTCGTATCACCGGCTTCGGTTCGCGACCAAACTTCCGGATAAGCCTTGCAAAGCGTAGCAGCAAAGCTGTCCAAGTAACGAACCTGTCCGTTTATGTAAATCCAATCTGCTTTATCTTCCATGCGCAGTTTTTCCAATTCTTCCGCGGTCATAACCGGAATTTTTTCCTGCATGATCAAAAGAGCCTCTTCCGGACACAGAGTATATCTTTCCTGCAGGTTTTGCAGTATTCCAAGTTCCATTTCCAATCGGCAGCGCAGCGCGTAATCTGTTGTTTCGTCATCCAGATATGCCGCGATTCGGCTGCGGGCATTCTCAAAGAAACCGCCCCATTTTTCCTTCGCGATTGCTTCCGGTAATGGTACCTCCAAATACTTTAAATCTTCATACCTCATAAATTTTCCCTATTCAATCCCTTCGCCTTGATATTCCTTGCCGCCGTTCTTCTTTTTGAAGTAATAGTACACACCGGCACTAACCACCATAACACCGATGCCGATTAAGCCGGATTTCGGCGCGTCCAGCAATTCGTTCACCATTAAAATCAGATACGCGATACAAGTCAAAATGATAGTTACCTTGCCGCCCCATACCTTGTATGGTCTTTCTAAGTCCGGATATTTTTTTCTCATAATCAATACCGCGAATACTGTCATCGCGTTCAAGATGGATGTGGCGAAAATCAACATATCCGTTAAGTCCTGCAAACTATTAAAAATAACCAGTAAGATTGCCATAGCGGAAGAAATCATGATACCATAGCTCGGAACACCATGTTTTTCGTCCAAATGTCCAAAAATCTTAGGGAAGTAGCCCTCGTGTGCCATTGCATAGTAAGTGCGCGGGTCACAAAGCGTATTGACATTTGCTGATCCGACAATACCAATCGTCATACAGATTAAAACCAGCCAGGTTCCGGTTCCTCCCAATGTTCTGGAGACTACTTCGTTACCTAAATAAAGGTTGCCATCAGTAATCATCGTTCTGATATCTTCAATTGGCAGCACCTTGTACACCGCAAGATAGAACAAGGTATATATGAGAGTTACACCTACCAGCGAAACGATAATAGCGAATGGAAGATCCTTTTTAGGATTGCGCATTTCTTCCGCCACTGTGTTCAAATTGTACCACCCATCATAGGCCCACATAGAAGCAAAGGTCGCAAAACCGATCATCGAAATCACGCTGATTACGTTCCCACCTTCCGCGCTGGTTCCTTCCAGTGTAAGAGAAAGGTCCGGATTTTGTTGTCCTGTTGCCAATCCAACGATGATAATCAGCAGGATCGGCACTAGACGGATTACCATAGAAAAGTTTTGATAGAGCGTCATTTCCTTGACACCGAGAAGGTTAATCGTCATTAACAACAGAATTATAGCGATTGCGATCACTTTTACCATACCATCGCTGATGTCGAATACTGTTCTGTACGCGGTTACCGCTGCCATCGCCAGTGCCGCGACTCCACCGGAGCCTACCAATAAGAAACAGGAAAATCCATTCAAAAATCCCCACATTGGACTGTAAGCTCTGCTCAAATAAATTGTTTGGCCGCCCGCGACCGGCATGCTCGCGCCAAGTTCCGCAAAGCACAACCCTGAAATAATTGTGATAAGACCTCCTACAATCCACGCAACTAAGGACCAGCCCAAATTCATTCCGGTTCTTTCCAAAACATAGCTGCCCAAATAGTATACACCGGATCCGATCACCATACCAGCGACAATGCTGATGCCGCTGAAAGGTCCGATTGCTTTCTTAAAGCTGCCTTCATGATTCTGATTATCCATTTTTTCCTCCTATTCTTATATACAGTCTTTTAAGATACGGCTAACATTTTTGAAACAAATTTTTTCGATCGTTTCCGTTGAAAATTCCCTCTCCAAATTTTCGATTAAGGTTTGAAAGCCCTCGTAATCTTTCATCTCGAGTTTGCAGTCAATTCCATCAAAATCCGATCCGAACGCCACGTAATCTTCTCCCATAACCCGAATCATATGCCGAATATGTGCCACAATGTCCTCTATTGTAGAAACTTTCGCGTTCTTACGCAGGAATGCCGCGTAAAAGTTCACGCCGACAACTCCTCCTGCTTCAGCAATACATTTCAGCTGTTCATCAGTCAGGTTGCGTGGGTGATCGCACAACGCTCTCGCGCAAGAATGCGATGCTACAAAAGGTTTCCTGCAGTGCTTGACAACATCGTAGAATCCACCTTCCGACAGATGCGAAACATCTACAATCATGCCGATATCATTCATACGCTCCACCACTTCCACGCCAAATGGTTTCAATCCCTTGCGATGTTCGACTTCATCCCTGCTCTGCGGGAATCCGATGCAGTTTTCGTAGTTCCACAACAAAGTCATCAAGCGTACGCCCCTATCATACAGGATTTGCAGGCGTTCCGGCTTCCCTTCTAATAGGCCGGCATCTTCAATCGTGAGCAGCGATGAGAGTTTTCCGCTTTGTTGATTTTTTTCAATATCCGCGAAGGATTTCACAGGCGCGAGGATGTCACGGTTTTCTTGTAACTGCTGTTGATAAAGCTTTTCAATATCAAAAAACAACTCATAAGGACTCAATGTGATATTCTCGTCTTTTGCCCCCTTTCCTGAGATCAAATAAATCGCAAAAAACTGCAACAGACCACCGGCTCTCCGCATTTTTTCCAAATCAATGTGAAGGTCATTTTTTCTCAACGATTTGTTTCGAAGATAACATTCAAGTAGCGTGTCGCAATGCATGTCAATGAATTGCATGCGTTTGCCTCCTTCCATTTTCATTTCTCTATAAAGTATTAAAGCAAATTCTGTGCCATCTGACATATACCAAGGATAGCTTATCCGCAATTTAAAATAAAAGCAACCGTATGTAGAATAAACCCGGGTATTTCTACGCGCGCAAACCTGCGCGCAGGCATGTTGGCGCGATGTAAAATAAGTTTATGTGATTCTGAGACAACCGCAAAGTTTTCGTCCTTATATAACAAAAAAAAGCGTCTGGTTTAGAGCCTTTCGCTTTTTGTTCTTTTTTTAGACTTTCGTTCTTTTTTTAGAACATTCTACTTTTGTTTTTGCGCTTCTTCGCCGCACATAAAAGCAATATCCTTCATGATTCCTTCGGCCCGTTTCGCGGATATTTTATTAGTGCTCATGCACAGGATAAAAGGGTTTTCAGTCATAACAATCGCAGCATCATGAAGTGCGGTAATATCAAAGCCGGTTTGCTGTGCAACAGAAATGCCCCTGTCTGAAAATCCGGAAAGAATATCTCTCCGTTGGTGATAAGAGAGTATTCGCAGCATCTGCTCACTGGCCGCTGTCGAAATCAACTGTCTCTTATACAACCTGCGCAGAAGGCTTCCAATCTCCCTGACAGAATGATAATTGTCTTTTTCCGGATCAATTTCATCCCATTCAAACAGCATACATCGTATTTTCGTTTTGGTCAGTCCGAGTTTTTTCATAGTATCATTCACTTGTTCCATTCCAACTATCGACAGCAATATGTTAAAAGCAGAATTATCGCTGATGACAATCATCAGATAAACCAAATCCTCAATTGTCAGTTCCATACCTTTATGCAAAAAATCCAAAACACCGACTGTTGCTTCATATTCATTTTCCGGAATCGCAAATGGTGGTTTTTTGTCCAGAGTATAGGTATCGTCTAAACGAATCACTTTTTCTTCCACTTGGCGAAAGACCTCAATCAGAAGCACCAACTTCGCAATGCCTAAAGATGGGAAGACGTCACAGTTTCCCACAAAAAAACTGTTGTCTTGCTTTATATCGTAAAAATATACGCCGATTTCTCCCTGCAAATTACTTATTCTTT
This sequence comes from uncultured Eubacteriales bacterium, assembly GCA_900551415.1. Taxonomy (GTDB): domain Bacteria; phylum Bacillota; class Clostridia; order Peptostreptococcales; family Anaerovoracaceae; genus CAG-238. Next base: position 25,168 of record URWB01000005.1, on the reverse strand, counting down.
CTCGAATCATATTCGCCAGTTTCATACGTTTCTTTCCTCCGGTTTTTCATCAATTCCATATTGGTGCACCTTCTCAAACAGGTTGGTCTTGCTGATTCCGAGATATTCAGCTACCAACCGTCGGTTACCGGAAAACTGTTCAAAAGCGGTTTGAATCAATTCTTTTTCGTACAGTTTCATCTTTTCCTTTAAACTTTTCGCGATTGGACTGCCGGCTATACTGTTATCGAGCTTTATATCTTCCGCATGTATAAAGTTTCCCTCTGAAATTACCGCGGCTTTCTCCAACACATTTTCCAATTCGCGAATATTTCCAGGCCACCGGTATTGCTTCATTTTTTGAAGCGCGTCATCGGTCAGTATCATGGGTTCTACTTCCAAACGGCTGTAAATCAACGGAAGTGTATCTTCGATAATGCTGTACAAATCCGCGATTCGATCGCGTAGCGGAGGCAGTTTAATCGGAAAAACGCTGATGCGATAATACAGGTCTTCACGAAATTTACCTTCCTTTACCATTTGCTCGAGGTTTCGATTTGTCGCGACAATCAGTCGAACATCTGTGGATATTTTTTTTACGCCGCCCACGCGGTAAAAAGTTCCATCCTGCAGCACCTCCAATAGTTTTCCCTGTAGCAAGAGTGGAAGTTCTGATATTTCATCTAAAAAAAGGGTTCCGCCCTTTGCCATTTCAAAATAACCGATTTTCCCCCCTTTTTTTGCTCCGGTAAATGCTCCGTCTTCATAACCAAACAGCTCACTTTCAATCAAATTATAAGCAATAGCCGCGCAGTTTACGTTGATAAAAGGGCCGTCCGCGCGTCGGCTGTTTTTATGAATTTCCTTAGCAAGAAAGGTTTTTCCTGTGCCGCTTTCTCCCGTAAGAACAATGGTTACGTTTTTCCGGCAGACCTTCTCCAAATTTCGGTTGATTTCAGCAATATTTTCTCCATTCCCGCGCAGTCTCGCTTCGCAGCCGAGTTCGTTCCTGCCGATTTTAATTTCATCGCTGCGGAATAGTCGGTCATGCGTCTTCGTCTTTTCTTTGACGAACTCCAAATAGTCTTTTTCATCTCCGATTGCATAGATGGATAACTTCTCATCACGAATTTGTGTATCCGCAAAAAGACGAGAGACCGCGGCTGCTCTGCCGTTAACCGTACAGAAAGCCGGCGCATTCGGCAGCATTGTTCGCAAGCTTTCAATTGCGTTTAGGATATTGCTTTCAAACAAATCTTCCGGAGAGTTGGAAGTTCCTCCTTCCATATATCCGGCAAAGGTTTCCCCTCGCAAAACTTTCTTTACTTGCTGCGCGTCGCTGTTTGGCTTGCTGAAAAAACGAATATGTCCCCTGCGAAACAGCAATAAGATTCCATCTCCGATTTCGCTGAAAGGTCTGCGATATTCCTGTGATCCCAGCGCAAAGCGCAGCATTTTTTTTGCTTTTAGTTCGATACAAAGAGACTCTTCCGAAAATGCAGTATGAAGCAATGTCTGTCCTTCAAAAAAAGTCGAAGCATCCTCCAGTTGCTTTATCAGTGGAAAAGAATCAGAGTTTTCATATTGAAATACCACAATACGCCAAGCTTCATCTATCGGTATCATCTGTTGTGCCTGTTCCGGTCGTATACATTCTCCTGCCCTCTTGCCCATGTACAGTACCAAATCTCCGTTTTCTGCTGCTCCTTTGCAATACCAGCGGACATCCTCTGTATCGTTTCTTGTAAATTTCAAAGCTTCCTCGTTCAAAAGCACTGCCTTCTTTTTGTCATTTATCGCAAAATAACCTAAGTCCACCGTTTTCCCCTCATTTCCGTTTCTCTCCGGTATGACAAAAACAGCCAATCACACCGATTCGGATTGGCTGTTCGTGTCTGTTCCTACATTGCTTTATTTTTGATTTCTTCCAGCAGCTTCGCGGTGAAGTCCTCGACGCTCATTTCACCGAGTTCCCCGACCTTGCTCGAGCGAACGGTCAGTGTGCCTGCTTCGGTTTCTCTCTCACCGATCACGCAGATATAGCTGTCCCTCTCGTTTCTGGCCTCTCTGAGCTTATAGCCGATCTTTTCGTTTCTGATATCCGTTTCCACACGCAGACCCGCTTCTTCCAGCTTCGCGGCGACTTCCTGTGCGTACGGTGCGAATTTTTCGGTGACCGTCAGAAGTTTTACCTGTACAGGTGCCAGCCACAGCGGGAATTTGCCGGCGCAGTGCTCGATCAGAATACCGATAAAACGTTCAATCGAACCAAAGATGACGCGGTGGATCATGATCGGTCTGTGTTTTTCACCGTCTGATCCCACATAAGTTAAATCAAATCTCTGCGGCATCTGCATGTCAAGCTGGATTGTGCCGCACTGCCAGGTTCTGCCGATGGAATCCTGCAGATGGAAATCCAGCTTCGGGCCGTAGAACGCGCCGTCGCCCTCGTTGATGACGAACGGAACACCCATTTCCTCGATGGCGTTTCTGAGAGCGCCTTCTGCCATTTCCCATTCTTCGTCGGTTCCCATGGAGTCCTCCGGTCTGGTGGAAAGCTCTACATGATACTCGAAACCGAACATTTTATAGACATCATCGCAGAATTTCGCAACGCCCTTAATCTCATCGTTAACCTGTTCAGGCAGCATGAAGATATGTGCGTCGTCCTGCGTGAAGGTACGGACTCTCATCAAACCGTGCAGCGCGCCGGAAAGCTCATGTCTGTGCACCTGTCCGAGCTCGCCGCAGCGAATCGGAAAATCTCGGTAGGACCACATTTTACGCTTGTATACCAGCATCGACCCCGGGCAGTTCATCGGCTTGATCGCGTAATCCTCGCCGTCGATCTTGGTGAAATACATGTTATCCTTATAGTGATCCCAATGGCCGGAGGTCCTCCAAAGATGCTCGTTGAGAATCAGCGGTGTCTTGATCTCTTCATAGCCTCTCTTCTTATGCTCCGCTCTCCAAAAAGCCTCCAGCTCATTGCGGATGATCATGCCCTTTGGCAGGAAAAACGGGAATCCCGGACCTTCCTCGGTCAGCATGAAGAGATCCATCTCCTTGCCGATCTTACGGTGGTCTCTCTTTTTCGCTTCCTCCAATTTTTCGACGTAGGCATCCAGTTCTTCCTGGGTCGGGAATGCAGTCGCGTAAATTCTCTGCAGCATCTGTCTGTCGGAATCGCCTCTCCAGTAAGCGCCCGCCACGCTCATCAGCTTGAACGCCTTAATCTGACCGGTGGATTCCATGTGCGGCCCCGCGCACAGGTCCGTAAAATCTCCCTGTGTATACATCGTGATGACCGCATCCTCCGGCAGGTCTTCAATCAGTTCCACTTTGTAGTCCTGATTTCTCTCTTTAAAGAATTGAAGTGCTTCCTCTCTGGAAACCTCGCTTCTGACCAGCGGCAGGTTTTGCTGCACAATCTTTTTCATTTCCTTCTGAATCTTGAGGAAATCTTCTTCGCTGAATTTATGCTCACACTCCATATCGTAATAGAATCCGTTGTCGATAGCCGGTCCAATCGCGAACTTGGTGTCCGGCCACAGGTGCTGGATGGCCTGCGCCATGATGTGAGACGCGGTATGTCTGTAGGTATGTCTAACCTGTTCATCTTCCCAGTTTAATTTTTCTTTTGCCATGATATGATAGCTTCCTTTCTCTCATTGATTGATATTTTACGCGTCGGAGCGCGAAACGCGCGCCGATGCTTCCTACGCGAATTCGTCCGGAATTGTTCTGCCGGTTCCGGCCCCGTATCAGGTGCCTTGTGCGGAGGCGCCTCCGGTATTCTCTGCGGACTGCTCGGTCGGCGTGCTTGGCTCCGTCGGCACAGTCGGATCAGTTGTACCCGGCGTGGTCGGAGTCGTCGGAGTCGTCGGTTCGGTCGGAGTCGTCGGCTCAGTAGGCGTGGTTGGGTCCGTCGGTGTGGTTGGATTGCTCGGGTCGGTTGGCTCGGTCGGATTGCTTGGATCGGTGCCCGGCTCGTAATCCGGATCATCCGGATCATCTACACCGTCCGGGTTATCCGGATCGGTCGGCTCTGCCGCAGGTTCGTCCTTTTTCGTTTCGCCTTCCTTAATCTTATCCAACTGTTTCGCGTCCTTCGCCGCCTGAATGCGCCGGCTGATCTCACTGCTGATGGCATTGACCGTCGATGTGGTCGTATAATCCTCCTGCCCAAAGACCTCCTTATGGAATTCCGTCGTGTTATTCGTCAGACTACCGCCCGGGAACACATAGGATACCCCCTTGATCAAGCCGCTGGTCCACTTGTACGGCCAACCGCTGCCGGAGGCGATATTGTACTTCGGCAGGCGGAAACCGAGCGCCAAAATATCGTTCATCTTCAGATTGGTCTTGACCTGCGGTACAGCCATGTCAATGATTTTTTTGACGTCGCTGAACGGCATGGTCTTGACTTTTTGGAAAACCAGAGAAACGACCGTACGCATTCTTTCCGTACGTTTGATATCATCGCCGGTACCCTTACGGATACGACCGTAGGAAACCGCCTGCACGCCTTCCAGCGTCTGTACGCCCGGCGCTTTGACAAGATTGTAATCCTTTTTGCCGATATTTTTTGCCGTCTGTCTGGTATATTTGTTCAGTTGATTGATCTCGTACTGCTGCACATCGACGGTAATGCCGCCGACCGCGTCAACCACATCCGCCACCGTCTTGAAGTTTACGATGACATACTGGCTGAGGTCAATATCCAACGCCTGATTCAGTGACTTCATCGTCATCTCCGGTCCGCCGTAAACGCAGGCATGGGTGATTTTGTCATACGTAGAGGTATCGCCGAGCTTCAGATAGGTGTCGCGGTATACCGAGGTCAGTGTCACATCGTTGGTCTCCTCGTTGATGCTCGCGATCATAATCATATCGCTGCGGGTACCCTTGATATTGTCCATATTACGGCTGTCCACGCCGAGCAGGAGAATATTGATGTAGCCATCAACCCCCACCAGCGAAAGATCATAGTTTTCCTGAATCGGTTCATGCATTTCATCGACCACGCGATTCATGTAGCTCCATACGACCGCGCCCACGATGACAGCGGCCAGCAGCAGAATAATCACAATTAAGGCAATGACCTTATGCGACGTTTTCATTTCTTTGATTCTCTGCGTCAGCCGCTTCTTCGGCGCCTGCTCATTGCCGTTCGATTCCCGGCGTTTGTCTGCTCTGCTCATTCTGTAAAGATCCCCCTCTTTTTTTTGATCCTCGCGGCCCGCGCGGCGTCCTCTTCCAGCATTTTCTGATAATAGTCCGCCGCTTCTCCGATATCCCCGTCAAAAAGAAGCGTTCCCAGACGCATCACCATACCGCGCTTGCAGAAGGATTTTGCCACGCCTGTGGAGTGGGTCACGAATAAAAATGTAACGTTTTCTTCATTTACAATATGATTAATCTTATCAATGCACTTTTTTTTGAACTCACTGTCGCCGACACTGAGCGCTTCATCGACGATCAGAATCTCCGGTTCGATGCTGACATTGATGGCGAACCCCAATCTCGCCTTCATGCCACTCGAATAGGTACGGGTCGGCTGATCGATGTAATCTCCGAGATCTGCGAATTCGATGATCTCCGGTTCCAGCTTACGGACTTCCTCGTCGGAAAGCCCCATCAGCTGCCCTCTAAAATAGATATTTTCGCGCCCCGTAAACTCCGGATCAAAGCCTGCGGTCAGTTCCAGCAGCGCGCTGACACGTCCGTCAACCGTAATCTCGCCGGATGTCGGATATGCTACGCCTGTAATCATCTTGAGAATGGTGGACTTGCCGGCGCCGTTTTTGCCGAACAGCGCCACAGATTCCCCCTGCTTGATGGAAAACGAAAGGTCGTTGACCGCGATTTTTTCTTTGTACTTCGCTTTCTTGCTGAATAAAGACTTAAAGCGCTGCCTGTCACTCTTAAAAAGCTTGTACATTTTCGTCACATGATCGAATTGAATGACTGTTTTGTCCATCACCAAATCACCTATATCCTAACTCTCGGACGCGCGTTAGAGCACATCCGGTATTTCCTTTTTGAGCTTGCCGTATGCCCAGACAGCCAAAACGCCCATCACAATCAGCACAATCACGTAGTTGCGCAGTTCCTCCGGTGTTTCCCAAAACCAGACCTGCTTGATGAACACATTGCGATAGCCGTTCGCGCAGATGGTCACCGGATTAAAGAGCAGGATTTTTTTGACCCACACGATTTCAATCTTGCCGGCGTCGTAGAGAATTCCGGACAGCCAGAACAAGGCCTGCGTCAAAGATTTTACCAGATTCAAAAAGTCCTGGCTGATCGCCGAAAGCACACCCGCGAACAAGCCCCACACGCTAAAAAAAGCAAACATCATCAGCATGTAGACCGGCAGCTGCAGATAGTAGATTGTCGGCAGATAACCAAATCCGATAAAAATCAGAATCATGATGGCCAAAAGCCCGATATGCACCGCCAGACAGGACAGACTGACAAAGGTCGGAATCGTGGAAATCGGAAATTTGATTTTGGTGACCAGATAGCGATATTTGCGGATGGAACCAGCGCCGCCGGTGATCATATCCCGCATATAGTACCAAGGAATCATGCCCGCGATCAGCCACAGAAAGAACGGATAGCCGTCCACATCGCTGCCCTTGCGCAGTCCGACGGTAAACGCGAACCAGAATACGAAGATCAGAATCGCCGGACGGATCACCGCCCATGCCCAGCCCAGCACCGCGCCGCTGTATGTTTTTTTAATATCGGATTTTGCGAGCTTGACAAGCTGCTTCCGATACGCGAGATGGTCACTGATAATTTCTTTGCATGTACTCAAATCTTACCTCTTTCCTAATCACGTTTTGGCAGATGTACCAGCGTCCTGTTCGGAGTCACATCGTAGCCATAATGATGCTTCTTACCGGCCAGCTTATAGAGCAGATACTCTCTGGTCGGTTTTGTGTATTTTTCCACTGCCGGATAATCCGGGAAGCGGTTGATTTCCGGAAATTTGATGCCGTCATTGGTAACTGCCAGATCCACGCCAAAAAACTCCAGCTGCTTGATGGATTTCGTAACGTCTAAAACCTGCTGCTTCACCTGTTCCCAGTGCGGCAGATAGCCGTCAATCGGCACCCCGGTATCCGGATGAATCGGACAATCCTCGATGGAATTGTTCATCACAATCTTCGCATCATGGAAATGTCCGGTCGCGACATCGATGGTCGCGGTCATACCGCCTGCGCCGACATTATCGACCGCGCCTGTCTTTTTGGAGCCGAAACGCACATAGGCATTGCCAATCTGCGGATTCTTGCCGTCCTTTTTGAAAACGATCATGCGCACCGTATTGACCGCGCCGTCATAGACAGCCTTGAGCTCGTCACACATATTGATATATTCGGTTACCAGATACTGGTTGTTGATATCTTCAAGAATATCCAACACCTGCTGCTTCGTTACATCCTGATAATTGAGCTGGTATTTGCCGTCTTCATAGGTGAATTTATAGAAGCCGTCTCCATGTGAACCTTCATCCGGCTTGAGCGCGAGCACGCCTTTTTGCTCCACCAGACGGAAGATCTCGTCGAAGGTGTTGGTGTAACCCTCCGGCAGATCCATCATGGAGATTACCTTGTTGTTTCCGTTCTTGCAGATGATATGGTAATAGTAAGCCGGGAAGCAGTCGTTGTAGTCCGAGCAGACATATTTGACCGTAATCTTATCCTCCATCCACTTCCGGTATTTTGGGTTAATGTGACGCAGCCACTTGTATTCAAAATCGGAAATGTATTCTCCGAGATTTTCCTCGGTGATGCCGTATTGTGGGATGCGGTAAGACAAAAATCCATGCTTGTACGCCCACAGCTTTTCTCGGAGGGTCGCCTCCTTATTGGTCCAAAAATCTGTCCAGACATTAGAAATCCAACGGGTAGACTGGTAAGGCACCAGCCCCTTCGGATAGAAGGCGCGCGCGAATTTCGCGCGAATACGCAGATGCATCTTATGCAGCCCGCGACTGATTCTGACCCCCGCTTTCGCGTAGGCTTCTTTTTTTTGTTCTACTTTACGCTTCAGATACGCGGAGGTTTCCTTGCTGAACGGTTTCGCGGTCGGATATTCCGGATGATTGAGCAGATTAACAATTTTGAAACCATCCGCGGAAATCACGATTTCCGCGCAGAAAAACTCCAGCTGCGGCACAAATACGCAAAGGCGACGAATCACATCCGCAATTTCGTCCCAATGCGGAATCGGTTTGCCGCGCCAGCTGCCTTCGGTCACATCGCAAGGCTCCGCCTTGACAAAGCGATAGATATCATCCTCGACATCGGCTTCTTCCAAGCTGTCCGAGTGCTTCATCGCCAGCACCTTGAGAGAAGTCTTTTCGTATTCGTCAAAGACGAAGTATCCGTCACCGATGACGGGATTGTCACCAAACTCATTGAAAACGATGAGATTCAGTACACCGTAATCGGTATCTTCGCTGAGTTCTACCTGTTCTTTGACTACCAGTGTTACGCGGTAATCGCTGAGGATTTCCTGAATTCTCTCCTTCGGGCGTTCTCTGCCCTCCAGATAAAACACACCATCCCGATACTCCAGCGTACTCGCGTAACCGCCATTGGCAGAGGACACCGTCAGGCTGCCCTTTTCCTGCAATAATGCAAAAAGATCCTCGAAAGTGTCACCTGCGTTGTCGTCGTACAGAGGAATCAGCACCGTTTCATCGTAGCGCTTGCTGATTTGATAGTAGAGTGTCGGCATATAACCGCGGAACGGCTTAAAAATCGTGTGCATGGTTACCTTATCGGTGATCCACTTGCTGTAGGTTCCGTTCAGCGGTCTTAAAAACGCGTAATCCTTCGCAGAGATATAGTCGTCGACGTTCTCGGCAGTGATGCCAAGTCTGGCGGCCTGTTCCGGCAGGAAGCCATGCCGCAGTGCCCAGCGCGTATCTTTTTTGGAAAATCCGTAGTCACGGGTTCTGTGCCTGTAAGACTCCCGCACCCAGCGGCGCGCTTCTCCTCCTGTAAAACCTCTCGATGTCGGGCCGAGCGCCAAGGCGTCAACGACCAGTTTTTTTAGTCCCATTTATTTCGTTGTCCTCCTGTTGTAGTCTTCAGGGGAGTTAAAGTCCTCTGTGCCGTCCTGAATCAGAATATAATCGGCGGCAATTGTTTTTTCACCGAACGGCAGTCCCTCAAAGGACTGATATACCTGCCATCCGATGCATTTTTCTATCTTTCCCGCGAGGAAAAGCTCCCGCACCCGATCCACGTGCTGCCGAAACAGCGCGCCGTCCGCGACCTTGATTGCTACGATGGAGCGTTCATTGCCGAAGAACAAGAGCTTTTCTGCAGGGGTTTGAACGATTTTTTTAATCACCTGCTCTGAGTAAAAGGTATCGCCATAGAGGAAACACGCATCGTTTTCGATGAGTTCCTCCGTAAACCGGTCAATCTCCAGATGATTGTGCCGAGGCTCATAGCGCCTTGCGCCCGGCACCTCATAGCGCGGGTCATGGGAAGTAATCACAATATCCGCCCGCGCGTCATTTTCGCGAAGCAGCCGGACGGTTCGCGCCAGCAGCGTTTCGCCCCCGATTTCAATCAAATGCTTGGGAATATTGTGATAATTGTTCCAACGGGTGCCCTTCCCGTCAGCCATAATGATATACTTCATGGATTCCTCTTATTTGATGACCTTATGATAACGGTAAAAATCGCCCAGTTCCTTGTTGCGCTGTCCGCCCCAGAGCTGGATGATATTGACGCCGGACGAGGTGTTCGCTTCGATGATGCAGTGTCCTTCCTCCGTCATCAAAATGTCCCAGGCGATAAAATGCATGTACGGCAGCTTATCCGCAAGCTGCAGCATATCCTTCTTGAGTTGCTGCCAATCCGGCACCTGGACGCCCTCAATCGGCGCACCGGAGTCCGGATGCACCTTATAGACGTTGCGGTTGTGCAGACACCTTGCCTCGCTGAGCACGCCCGTCTCCAAATCGATATTGGCAACCAGACCGCCGCGGCTGCCGTTGTCCACCGGAATCGTCTCCTTCGTGCCGATGCGCTGCACCGCGAAGAACACCTTGAATTTGTGCGTATGCGGATCTTTGAGCGTGATAAAGCGAATGGTATTGACCGTCTGATCGTATATTTTGTCCAGATATGGGTGTTGCTTCATCGCTTCGCTTAAAAACCAGTTGTCGCGGTCCTTCAGGTATTTGATAAAATCTTCCTTGCGCAGCGGCTTCAAGTCTATGCAGGGCAGGTCTTTTTCATAGTCGTATGTCATAATGACTACGCCGGTTCCCTTACCCTTGCCGTAAGGCTTGAAAAAATAGCTTCCCTTCTCCTTGAGCAGCGTGAGTGCGTCTTCATAGTCCATGTCCTCGCTCGCGAAACCGGACAGATAGCCGCGATTCTTAATCATATAGCTTTCCGGCACTCTGACATACTGCTTGAGAATCTCCGCCGAAGCGATCTTGTTGTTGCAGACAAAATCGAACGGCTCGTTGATATAGCGGGAACGATACCAGTCGAATTCCGACAGGTATTCATGCCTGTCATTGTGGTCAAAGTCATAAAGCATCCACTGGTCAGCTAAAAAACCGCCGCAGATATTGGCTTTGATTTTTTTGTACCAAGGGCACTTAAAGTGATTCTTCGCGAAGACGATTCTTCTCCAATAGAGGACGAACAGCTTCGTCTTTTTGATGCCCCATCTCGTAAATTGAAAAAAATCCATAGTTTCCTCTGTTATATCTCTTTCAAATGTTAAGTGTCTTTCAAATATTTTTAAATGCAAAGCATGATCTTTCGATTACGCTTTCGACCCTCCGGTTTCTCCCAGATGCGCGCGAACCAGCTGCGCGATCTGCGCGGTCGAAGTGCCGAGATTTTTTGGCAGATAGCTTGCTCGGTAAGCATCCAGCGTTTCCTGCGGATAACTGCCTTGCGCGAGACGCTGCACCAACTCGTCCGCGTCGCGGAACACACAGCCCGGCATCACTTCGAACAGATCGATGTTCATGCCGTTCTTTTCGCGATATTCCTCGTAATCATAGACAAAATAATAGGTCGGACAGTTGAGTACCGCGCCTTCCAACGCGATCGCCGAGTAGTCGGTAATCAGATAGTCGCAGACCGCCAGCAGATCCACCGCACGAAAATCCGGACAGTTTTGAACAGCCGGATCATCGGAAACAAGCGGCTGATTTGGATGCCCCTTGACAATCAGCACAAACGGCTCTTCGTTCTGCGCGATCTCCGGATTTGCCGCGTTTGTCTGCGCGGCTTCCGCATTCCGGCCGCCTGCTGACGAAGCTCTGCCCTGCGAATCCTCCCGTATGGTCTCGGCGTTCCGCGCCGCGACCGCCCGCACCAACGACTCCCAATGCAGCTCAATGTTTTTGCGGAAGGTCGGCGCATACAAGATGATCATTTTCTCTTTCAATTCCGGATAGGCCGCAAAAAAACGCTTCCGGTTTTTTCCCCGCTCCGCAAGCAGCCGATCGATGCGCGGCAATCCGCAATTGACGAGCTTGTCCTGCGGCTGGTTGAAAGACTTCTCATAGAATGGGTTCCATGCCTTGCCTCCGGCGATGATATAATCATAGTTTTCATGCATCTTCATCAGATGTGCCATCTCCGCGCCGCGGCCGGACGCCTTGCCCAAGGTTTGATAGCCGGACTGTTTGATCTTGCCAAGCGCGTGCCACATTTGGATTACCGTCAATGTTTTTTTATGATGTAAGAGGGAAACCGCCGGCCAATAGGCATCGAGGACGCATACGGAAGCAGTCGCCATATGATACATACTCCGCAGGGTCGAGCCCGCGAAGGACAAGATTCCTTTGAGTCCGCCGCTTCCCGCGCCTTCGAGTCGGTGACAAATCGTAACAATTTCGATCTGTGGATCTTCGCGGCGCAGTTCCTGCTGCACCATTTCAAAATCCGGTGTCAGTGTATCGGACTGTCTGCTCAAAAAAACGACCTTATTCTTTTTTGTCGGCAAGAGCTTCAGCACAGCGTAAATCATCTGCAGTCCGAAGCGCATCAGATAGATCAGAACCTTCTTCATGTTTCCCTTTTATTTGTATTCTCCGTCATTTCGGACGGCAGCTGTACGCACGCCGTCCATTTTATTAAGATACCATATTCTCAGGCCTTTGTAAATGTTTTCACCGCAAAAAAGCCAAAATGCAAAGCAATTTCATCTGCTCTTCACCTTGTGCGCCTTGTGTTCCAGCGCTGCGCGCTTTGGCTTGGCGTCTGGCAGCCATACCTCATAGGTTCCGCGCCCAAACGGGCGCGGTCTGTGATAGTACAGCAGCAGCCCGATGCACAGATTGAGCAGCACAAGACCGTAAATGATCATCCGTTCCATCGCTTTTCCCTCCTTTTGATGTATGCATTTGATCGTTCTTGATCGATATCCAGAACTTACATTTTATGCATTTTCATCTTACATCTTCCATCATATTCTGTCAATCCCTGCATATTGATTTTGCACGACGTCAGGATTTTTTTATCTATACAGGAAATATCGCTGCGCGATATTTCCTGCATAATAAACAAAAAAGCGCGCATAGAAATCTTTGATTTCGTTATGCACGCTTTTGTCCTGTTTATTTGAAATACTTGACTGCTGATGTGAACATCTGCATGTCGAAGCGTCCCGGCACGTTCTGATAGAGCCCGCTGCCGATACGTTCGGAATGCCCCATCTTGCCGAGAACTCTGCCGTCCGGGGAGATGATACCCTCGACCGCCCAATCGGAGCCGTTCGGGTTATATTGAATCTCCATGGTCGCGTTGCCGTCGAAGTCCGCGTACTGCGTGATGATTTGTCCATTCGCCGCCAGCTCTGTCAAAAGCTCCTGCGATGCCATGAAGCGCCCTTCACCATGGGAGATTGGAACCGTATAGACTTCGCCCGGCTGTACGCCTGTCAGCCAAGGAGAACGATTGGAAACAATGCGCGTCTGCACCAGCTTGGATTGGTGACGTCCGATGCGGTTATAGGTCAGTGTCGGACAGGTTTCATCCGTATCGATGATCTTGCCGTAAGGCACTAAACCCAGCTTGATCAGCGCCTGGAAGCCGTTGCAGATACCGGCCATCAAGCCATCACGTTCGCCCAATAACGCAGTGACAGCCTCTTTGATCTCCGCATTGCGGAAGAATGCCGTAATCAGCTTGCCGGAGCCGTCCGGTTCGTCACCACCGGAGAAACCGCCCGGAATGAAGATCATCTGACTTTCGCGCACCTTGGCGGCGAAATCCGATACTGACCGCGCGACCGCATCCGCACTCAGATTATTGAGCACGAAAATCTCCGGCTCCGCACCGGCTGCCGCAAAGGCTTTGGCCGTATCATATTCGCAGTTGGTCCCCGGGAATACCGGAATCAGCACGCGCGGCTTCGCACATGGGATGCTCGCCCGGAAAATCTCTTCGGCCGGGCTGTCGGTCAGTGTCGGCGCGTTTCCTTCCGTTTTGAGATTGCAAGGATAGACCGGTTCTAATTTACGCTCGTAAAGCTGCTCCGTTTCCTCCATATCCACTGCTTCCTCACCAAACTGCAGCAGGTAGTCCTCTGTGGTTTCGCCGAGCAAGACTGCGTGCTCGAGTTCGTTCAGCAATGTCTGCAAGTTTTGATCGCAGGCAGCTTCGTCCGCATCCGCGGCAGATGCCTGAAGCTCTGTCAGCGCGACAGCGTCCAGTTCCAGCAGGAACGCCCCGTAGCAAGGCGCGAATAAATCAAAATCCGCTGGAAGCGTGTCCGCGAAGGTAAAACCAATGCGGTTACCCAGCGCCATCTTCAAAACGCTTTCGGCGATGCCGCCCATGCCCGGCGTCCGGCAGGCTTTGACAAGACCCGCGCGCATCAGCGCTGTAACCCTATCATAAAGCTTGCGCAGGGAATCGCCGTCCGGAAGTCCCGCCGCGTTCAGCTCCGGCTGCAAAAGATAAACCGGATTGCCGCCCGCCTTGAATTCCGAAGAAATGATATGATCCACCTGATCTGTTGTCACCGCAAAGGACACTAAGGTCGGCGGCACCGACAAGTCTTCAAAGGTGCCGCTCATGGAGTCCTTACCACCGATGGCGGCGACTCCTAAGGCAAGCTGCGCGTCCAGCGCGCCCAAAAGTGCGGCAAATGGCTTACCCCATTTGACAGAATCTTTGCCCAGCTTTTCAAAATATTCCTGGAAGGACAGATATACCTCGCGGAATGCCGCGCCGGTCGCAACCAGCTTGGAAACGGATTCCACCACCGCGAGGTATGCTCCATGATACGGGCTCTGTTCGGTGATGAACGGGTTATAGCCCCAGGACATCAAGCTGCAGGTCTTTGTATCGCCATGCTCTCTGGAAATCTTATTGACCATACACTGCGCCGGCGTTCTCTGATATTTACCGCCGAACGGCATCAACACTGAACCTGCGCCGATAGTCGAATCAAAGCGTTCGGAAAGTCCGCGTCTGGAGCAGATGTTCAGATCCCCTGCCAGCGCGCGCATCCGTCCTGCGAAATCATCGGCTGCGTAAGCCGCGATCTGCGGTGCCTGCGGCTCTGCCGCAGGCGCAGGGCTGTTCGCACCGCAGGCTGTGCCCGCTTCACGCGAAGCCGCCATCCAATCCGCGCGCGGCGCCTGCACTGTGATATGCTTTTCCGCGCCGTTCGAGTCCAAAAAGGCGCGGGAGATGTCCACAATCTTCTTCCCGTTCCAGTTCATCACAAGGCGCGGCTCTTCCGTAACCGTCGCAACTACCGTCGCTTCCAGATTCTCGGCGTGGGCGAGCCGGGTGAAGAGATCTACATCCTCCGCGCGCACCACGACCGCCATTCTTTCCTGCGATTCGCTGATCGCCAGTTCGGTGCCGTCCAGACCCTCATATTTTTTTGGAACCTTGTTCAGATCGATCAAAAGGCCGTCCGCTAATTCTCCGATCGCGACCGACACGCCGCCTGCGCCGAAGTCGTTGCAGCGTTTGATCAATTTGGACGCCTGCGGGTTACGGAACAAGCGCTGCAGCTTGCGTTCTTCCGGCGCGTTACCCTTCTGCACCTCCGCGCCGCAGCTTTCCAGCGAAGCCGTCGTATGGGATTTGGAAGATCCGGTCGCGCCGCCGCAGCCGTCTCTGCCGGTCTTGCCGCCGAGCAGGATGACCTTGTCTCCTGCTGCCGGTACCTCCCGCACCACGTTCTCCGCCGGAGCCGCCGCGATGACCGCGCCGATTTCCATACGCTTGGCAACATAGCCCGGATGATAGATTTCGTCCACCTGTCCGGTCGCCAGACCGATTTGATTGCCATAAGAGCTGTATCCTGCCGCCGCTGTCGTCACCAGCTTCCGCTGCGGCAGCTTACCCGGCAGCGTGTCCGCGATCGGTGCCAGCGGATTTCCGGCTCCGGTCACACGCATCGCGCCGTAAACATAGCTTCTGCCTGAGAGCGGATCGCGGATCGCGCCGCCCACACAGGTTGCCGCGCCGCCGAACGGTTCGATTTCCGTCGGGTGATTGTGTGTTTCATTCTTAAACAGCAGCAGCCAATCCTCTTCCCTGCCCTCGGTCTCGACCTTGATCTTGACCGTACAGGCATTGATCTCCTCGGACTCATCCAGCCCGTCCAGCTTCCCCTGTTTTTTGAGGACCTTCGCCGCGATGGTGCCGATATCCATCAACGTGACCGGTTTCTTCCGCTCGACGAACGTTCTTGCGTCCAAATAGCGCTGATAAGCTGCCTGCAGCGTCTCATCGGCAAACTGCACCGCATCAAGAATTGTATTGAAGGTCGTATGTCTGCAGTGATCGGACCAATAGGTATCGATCATCTTGATTTCGGTAATCGTCGGGTCACGCTGTTCCTCCGCGAAATACGCGCGGCAGCATTGGCTGTCCGCAAGATCCATCGCCAGACCTCTCTCCGCGATGAAATCCGCAAGCTGCGCGTCACTGTAATGCGTAAAGCCCTCCACGGTTTCCACAGACTGCGGCACCTCATACGCCATTGCCAGAGTTTCCGGCAGCGAAAGCGCCGCTTCACGCGCTTCCACCGGATTGATGACGTATTTTTTGATTTTTTCGATTTCTTCTTCGCTGAAGCTGCCATCAAGCGCATAGATTTTCGCGGTACGAATCGCCGGTCTTTCCCCGCGGGAAATGATCTGGATACATTCCGCTGCCGATGCCGCGCGCTGGTCAAACTGACCCGGCAGATACTCCACTGCGAACAAGAGCTCCGCCTCCGGCAGGCTTTCTCCGGTCACGTCCAGCTGCGGCTCTGAAAACACCGTATGAACCGCGTAATCAAAGAGCTTCCGATCGATGCCCTCCGCGTCGTAGCGGTTCAGCACGCGCACGTTTTGCACGCCGCCGATGCCGAGCAGCTGCAAAAGATCGCTTTTCAAATTCTGTGCCTCATGGTCAAGGCCGCTTTTTTTCTCTACATAAATTCTGTAAACCATTCGCCCTAGTTCCTTCCTGCCGCCAAAGCGCGCGCGCCGATATCGTTTCTGTAATAAGCGTTTTCAAAATGCACCGCCGCCACCGTCTGATAAGCCTTTTCGACAGCTTCTGCCAGCGTCGGCGCGGTTTCTGTCACACCAAGTACACGACCGCCGGAGGTCAAAAGCTTCCCGTCCGTCAGCTTCGCACCGGCCACATAGATATTTTTGTCCTGCGGCATGGTAATTTCAAAACCCGTTTCATATTTTTTCGGATAGCCCTCAGATGCCATGACTACGCAGCAGGCGCTTGACTCTGCAAATCTCACGTCCGCCTCGGACAGCTTCTCGTCATAAATCTTGAGCATGATGTCCAAAAGATCGCTTTCCAAAAGCGGCAGGACAACCTGCGTTTCCGGATCGCCGAAGCGGCAGTTATATTCGATGACCTTCGGACCTTTTTCGGTCAGCATCAGACCGAAGTACAGGCAGCCGCTGAACGTCCTGCCCTCGCGGTTCATCGCCTCCATCGTCGGGAGGAAAATCTCCTGCATGCAACGTGCCGCAATCTCCGGCGTATAATACGGATTCGGCGCGACCGTACCCATGCCGCCGGTATTCAGGCCGCGGTCGCCGTCCAGCGCCCGCTTGTGGTCCATCGAGGATACCATCGGCACCATCGTTTTGCCGTCGGTAAACGCCAGAACCGAAACCTCCGGTCCGGTCAGAAATTCTTCGATGACGACGCGGCTGCCGCTTTCGCCGAAAACCTTATCCTCCATCATGGAGCGTACCGCGTCCCTGGCTTCTTCGATTGTTTCCGCGATCACAACGCCTTTACCGAGTGCCAGTCCGTCCGCCTTAATGACGATCGGCGCTTCGGCAGTTTCCAAATAGGCGATCGCTGCCGCCGGATCACTGAAGGTCTCGTAAGATGCGGTCGGAATCTTGTATTTTTTCATCAGATCTTTGGAAAACGCCTTGCTGCCTTCGATGATCGCCGCTTTTTTATCCGGTCCGAAGGTTTTGATGCCGCGCGCCCGCAGCAGATCCACCGCACCCATGACCAACGGATCGTCCGGTGCGACAACTGCCAGATCGATTTGCTTTTGCACTGCGAATTCCGCGATTTTTTCAATTTCCTTGGCGCCGATATCCACGCATACCGCGTCGGCAGCGATGCCGCCGTTGCCGGGCAATGCGTAAATGGTTTCGATGCTCTGATTTTCTTTGAGTTTTTTGATGATGGCGTGCTCTCTGCCGCCGCCGCCGACTACCATAACATTCATGTATCTCTTCTCCTGCATAGCTTCTAAGCGCTTTTTGTTTTATTCTGCTTGAAATTTCTCTCTTTGATTGATGCGCCGCAATTTGCGTCCTGCGCACAAACAGGCAGAAGCTGTGCCCCTGCCGTCTGTTTTTTTGCTGTATCAGTGATGGAACAGGCGCATGCCGGTCATCGCCATCACCATCTTATGTTTGTCACACGCTTCGATGACCAGATCGTCCCGGATCGAGCCGCCCGGCTGCGCGATATAGGTCACGCCGCTTCTGGCCGCGCGTTCAATATTGTCACCGAACGGGAAGAACGCGTCTGAGCCAAGGCATACCCCCGACAGCGACGCCAGATACGCGCGTTGCTCACTGCGCGCGAAAGCCTCCGGCTTTTCGGTAAAGAGCTGCTGCCAGTTCCCCTCGCCGATCACATCCTCGTAGTCTTCTGAAAGATAGACATCGATGGCATTGTCGCGCTCTGCGCGCTTGACCTCAGCCTTGAACGGCAGAGAAAGTACGCGGGCATGCTGACGCAGATGCCATTTGTCCGCCTTCTCGCCTGCCAGTCTGGTGCAGTGAATGCGGGATTGCTGTCCGGCTCCCACACCGATGGTCTGCCCGTTTTCGGCATAGCATACCGAATTGGACTGGGTATATTTGAGCGTGATCAAGGCAATGATCAGATCACGTTTGGCTTCCTCCGTCATATTTTTGTTCTTCGTCACGATGTCCTTGAGCAGCTCCGCGTCAATCGTAAAATCGTTTCTTCGCTGCTCGAAGGTGATGCCAAAGACCTGTTTGCGTTCAGTCAGCTCCGGTTTGTAGTTTACATCCATGCGGATGATATTGTAGCTGCCCTTGCGCTTTGCTTTTAAGATTTCCAGCGCTTCCGCGTCGTAGTCCGGCGCGATGATGCCGTCAGATACCTCCCGCGCGATCAGCCGCGCGCAGGTCACATCACATTTGTCCGAAAGCGCGATCCAGTCTCCAAAGGAGCTCATGCGGTCGGTGCCTCTGGCACGCGCGTAAGCCGTCGCGATTTCCGAATCGTCCAGTCCCTCGATGTCATCTACAAAGAAGGCCTTTTTTTGGTTTTCGCTCATCGGAAGGCCGATGGCCGCCGAGGTTGGGCTGACGTGTTTGAACGAAGTCGCCGCGCACACGCCGAGCGCCTCGCGGATCTCTCTGACCAGCTGCCAGCTGTTCATCGCGTCCAGCAGATTGATATAGCCGGGTCTGCCGTTTAAGATCTCCATCGGCAGGTCCGCGCCGTTTTCCATGAAAACGCGCGCCGGCTTCTGATTCGGATTGCATCCGTATTTGAGTTCATATTCTTTCATTGCCTCTTCCTTTCGAGTCTTATCCTTGTTCGGGTCTTCGCAGAATTCCGCCTCTGCTTCCTCCCGGGCTTCTGATTTTGCGCCAATTATTTCTGGTTCTTGTTGATGATACGAACTTCCGGATCGCTGCCGTCCGGATTGGTCTGGATGACAAACAGGGAAACCTTGTTTTCTTCGTCCAAAGCCTGCCAAAGCTCTTCCGTCAGTGTGCCGAGTCCCTCCGGAATCGCGATTTTACGCGGTTCTCCGGTAAAGGTCGGCAGCGGCTGTCCGTCCCCTTCATAGGTATGAATCAAATGTCCGACACCGCAGGCAGACGGATAGGAGAAGAAAAATCTCTCGCATCCGCTTCCTTTCTCGTCACTGCTCTTGAGAATGCTCAGTTCATAAGTAAAATCACTGCCGGTATAGGTCGCTACGCCGCTGATACGCGGCGTATAGTTCGGTTCGTCCGGCTCGAAACAGCGGGTCTGCAGCGCCTCTCTGGCTGTCCGTCCCTCGGAAAACGCCTGATAGATGGTATCGGTCTGATCTCCGTTGGTGATGATCAAACGCTGCGGGAATCTGGCCGCCGCGCGGTACAGGATCAGCGATGGGTCCTCGACCTTCTCCGGATCGAAAGCCTGCGTATAGAGGCTGCCCGGCTCCTTCACGCTGAAAATACGATTGCGGCTGTTGGCACTCCGGCCCATGATAAAATAGGCAGCCGCGAGTCTGCCGCTCGGTGTTCTGCCAAAAATAATGCCTCTGCCCGGATAGCGGTTCTTTTTGAGATAGTCTCCTGCGGACAAAAGCTTCTGTGCTTCCTGCGCTCCCTTGTGTTGATTGTTCATACTTCTTTCTCCCTCCTGTCATCGTATCATCTCTTCGCGCTGCCTGCAAGATGTCACTGCAGCTTGCAGGTCCTATGCTTCCGCGAGAAGCCGCGCGGCAATCTCCTCTGTTGCTTCCGGCAGAATGATCCACTCCGCCTCTTCCATCACGCGCTTCTGTAAACGCTCCGGTGTATCACCCGGCAGCACCGGCACCGCCTTTTGCCGAATGATCTGTCCGCCGTCCGGAATCTCATTGACAAAGTGTACCGTCGCGCCGCTGACCTTCACGCCGTAGCGCAGCGCCGCCTCATGCACATGGATTCCATAAAATCCCTTGCCGCAAAATGACGGGATCAGCGACGGATGAATGTTGATCATCCGCTGCGGGAAACGATCCGTAAACGCTTTGCTGAGAATGCTCATAAAGCCTGCCAGCACAATCAGATCGATCTTGTTCTCCCGCATCAGAGACGTCAGCGCGTCCTCATAGGCCGCCTGATCCTCAAAATCCTTTCTCCGCACGACCTCCGACGGAATGCCGCGATCCGCGGCGCGTGTCAAAGCGTAAGCGTCGCTGCGGCTTGCGACCACCAGCGCGATCTCGCCGCTCGGCAGCTTGCCCGCCTGCTGCGCGTCAAGCAGCGCCTGCAAATTCGTCCCGCCGCCGGAAACAAATACCGCGATCCTTATTTTTCGCATAAGCTTACCTTCTCACCGTTTTCCGCGGCCGTAACGATCTCACCGAGCACATACGGTGTCTCACCCGCGTCCGCAAGCACCGCGCAGGCACGCTCTGCGTCCTCCTTTGCGACGATGACCGTCATGCCGATGCCCATGTTAAACGTATTGAACATATCATGCTCCGAAATCTCCCCGCGCGCCGCGATCAGTTTGAAGATCGGCAGCACCGGCACCGCATCTTTTTGGAGCTTCGCGCAGAGACCGTCCGGAATGCTGCGCGGAATATTTTCGTAGAAGCCGCCGCCCGTAATGTGCGAAATACCTCTGACACTGCTGATCGCGTCAAAGAGCACCAGCATCGGCTTTACATAAATCTTGGTCGGTGTCAAAAGCGTCTCGCCGAGCGAAGCGCCGCCGAGCGCGTCAACCGGCGCCGTCAGATCGGCGTTTTCTACATCCAGCACCTTTCTCACCAGCGAAAATCCGTTGGAATGTACACCGCTGGACGCCAGGCCGATCACAACATCTCCCGCACGCATCGTCTTTTTGTCAAGCACCTTCTCCTTATCGACAGCGCCCACCGAAAATCCTGCCAGGTCGTACTCGTCCACGCTGTAAAAGCCCGGCATTTCCGCGGTTTCGCCGCCGACAAGCTGGCATCCTGCCTGCACGCAGCCTTCCGCGATACCGGAAACGATCGAGGCGATTTTTTCCGGAAAATTCTTGCCGCAGGCGATATAATCCAGGAAAAACAGCGGTTTCGCGCCGCAGCAGATGATATCATTGACGCACATTGCCACACAGTCGATGCCGACCGTATCGTGTTTATCCATCAAAAAAGCGAGCTTCAGTTTCGTGCCGACGCCGTCGGTGCCGCTGACCAGTACCGGATGCGGCATATCGGTAATATCCAGTTCAAACAAGCCGCCGAAGCCGCCGATGTCCTCGCTGCCGCCCTGCAAAACGGTTCTCGCGATATGAGTTTTCATCAGTTCCACAGCCTTGTAGCCCGCTGTGATATCCACGCCGGCAGCCGCGTAGCTGTCGGATCTTGATTTTTCGTTCATGTCTGTCGTCCTTTCTATTCCTTTCCGTTCCAGCAGTAGGTGCAGAGCTTGCACGCCGGAAGTCCGATGGCCTCGATCAGATTATCAAGGCTCTGATATTCCAGAGAATCGAAATGCAGTTCCTCGCAGATGCACTTGCGCATCGCTTTACCGCGTTCGGTTCTTCCGTCAAGATATTCCTCTATATGCTCCGTGCCTTCTTCGCCCTCCAGCTTCAGGATCGCGCGTCTGGCGATCAAATCCATCTCCGAGGTACTCCGGGAAAAGTTCAGATATTTGCAGCCGAACATGATCGGCGGGCAGGCGGAGCGCATATGCACTTCCTTCGCGCCATTTTCATACAAAAAGCGAACCGTTTCCCCGAGCTGCGTGCCGCGAACGATGCTGTCGTCCACGAACAAGAGCCGTTTCCCCTCGATCAGATCATGCACCGGCACCATTTTCATCTTCGCGACATGATTGCGCTCCTTCTGACTGTTCGGCATGAAGCTGCGCGGCCAGGTCGGTGTATATTTGATAAAAGGTCTCGCGAACGGAATGCCGCTCGTATTGGCATAACCGATGGCGTGCGGCGTACCCGAATCCGGCACCCCGCTGACATAATCCAGCTTCATGGAATGTCCCACCTCACTGTCGCGTTTCGCGAGCA
This sequence comes from uncultured Eubacteriales bacterium, assembly GCA_900551415.1. Classification (GTDB taxonomy): domain Bacteria; phylum Bacillota; class Clostridia; order Peptostreptococcales; family Anaerovoracaceae; genus CAG-238. The sequence continues at coordinate 2,909 of URWB01000005.1, read as the reverse complement.
GCGCACCGTTGCGGTTACGCATGACCTCCACGTTGATTCCCTCGTAATAGGAGTTCGGATAGCCGTAGTAGGTCCACAGAAACGCGCAGATCCGCATTTCCTCCTGTCCCTCGGCAAGCACCGTCACGCGCTCAGGCGTGATTTCGACGATCTCCGCCGGTTTCAGTTCTTGACAGGCGATGTATTCCAGCTTGCGGAACGCGAAAGACTCAAAGGATACGCAGTATCCGTCCTCATCCTTTCCAATCAGCACAGGCAGTCGTCCAAGCCGATCGCGCGCGGCGATCAGATGTCCGTCCTCCTTCAAAATCAAGATACACATGGAACCTTCGATTTTTTCCTGCGCGAAGCGAATTCCCTCTGCGAAGGTTTCCTTTTGGTCGATCAGCGCTGCCGTCAGCTCGGTCGCGTTGATCTTGCCTCCGGTATGCGCCTCAAAATGCCCCCGTCCGGAAGCCAGAAATTCTTCGATCAATGCCTGCGCGTTATTGATGCAGCCTACGACCGTAATCGCGTAGGTTCCCAAATGAGAACGGATCAAAATCGGCTGCGGATCGCTGTCGCTGATACAGCCGATACAGGCGTTTCCGCGCATTTCCTCGGTAATCCCCTCAAACTTGGTCCGGAACGGCGAATTTTCGATTTTGTGGATCTCGCGCTGAAATCCAATTTCCGCGTCTACAGCGGCCATGCCTGCCCGGCGCGTGCCCAGATGAGAATGATAGTCCACGCCGAAAAAAACGTCTAATACAATGTCGCGCTTTGATGTCGCGCCAAAAAAACCACCCAAAACTTTACCTCCGTATTGCTCGTGATCGCGGCTGCGCTTCCTTTGCGTACCGCTTTCGTCTGCCTCTTTTCTCTCGCCTCTTTTCCGATCGTCCTAAGCGAAGAAAAGCTCGGAAAGTGTCATCGGGTCAATATAGACGCCGTCCTTGTAAACGCGCATGTTGCCGGATGCGATTTCATCGATCAGCATGACATTGCCGTCCGCGTCATAGCCGAATTCAAATTTAATATCATAAAGGTCCAATCCTTTTTCTTTCAGATCATCCGCGACAATCTTCGTGATTTTCTGCGTTTCTTCCTTGATCGCGTCGTACTGCGCCTCGCTCATCACGCCGAGCACAACCAGACCGTCTTTGGTTACCAGCGGGTCACCCAGCGCGTCATTTTTGAACGTCATTTCCACATAAGCGGGAAGATCCGCGCCCTCCTCCACATACTCGTTGTAGCGGCGGTAAAAGCTTCCGACCGCCTTGTAGCGGCAGATGACCTCCAGCCCCTTGCCGAAGACCTTTGCAGGCAGCACTTCCATCGTGGTTTTCGCAAGATCCGCGCTCACAAAATGCGTGCGAATGCCCGCGGCGTTGATTTTTTCAAAGAAATAAACGGACATACGCAGGTTGACATCGCCGACACCCTCGATGGTAAGCCCTACCGCGTTTTCACCCGGATCGAACACGCCATCCTTGCCGGTACAGTCGTCCTTAAATTTCAACAGATAATTTCCGTTTTCCAGTGCGAATACGTCTTTTGTTTTCCCTGTGTAGACCAATTTGTTTTCCATTTTTCTTCTCCATTTCTTTTTCTGTATTGTGAAATAAACGTTGTCATCATTTCTTGCCGCGTGACACGACTGCCTCTACAGCGGCGGATACTGCTCCTCAATAGCGCGATTCTTCGCCAAAACCTTTTGTTTTCCCGCCTCGCGCTTTGCCGCGAGCTTCTTCGCGATGGCATCGTCGCTCACCGCGAGGATCTCCGCTGCCAAAAGCGCCGCGTTGACCGCGCCGTCGATGGCAACCGTCGCGACCGGAATACCCGGCGGCATCTGTACGGTCGAAAGCAGCGCGTCCATGCCGTCCAGCGCGGAGGATTTCATCGGAATCCCGATGACCGGCAGTGTCGTGCCTGCCGCCAGCACACCCGCCAAATGCGCGGCTTTACCCGCAGCCGCGATGATCACGCCGAAACCGTTTTGGCGCGCGGCGCTTACAAATGCCTGCACCGCCTCCGGCGTACGGTGCGCCGAATAGACATGCACCGCAAACGGAATCTCCAGTTCCTGCAGGGTATCTGCAGCAGCCTTGACGACCGGAAAATCGCTGTCACTCCCCATAATAATCGCTATTTTTTTCATTTTGCTGCACTCCTTTTTTCTTTTTGTTTCTATCTTCTTTTATCTTCGATATGCGCTCGTTTTGATCTTTGCGCTTCTGCTGTCATACTGGTGTTGTGCCTGCCCTGCACCCCCCGCCGGTTTCGACCAAAAAAAGAAACAGCGGTTCTGATATATTTATCATAATCCCGCTGTCCGAAAAGTCAACTCATCGTTCGTTTTTTTATTTTGTTTTTTTCGTGAAAATTTCGTTTCGACAACGGAATTCATGTTTTTTACGAACTTTTTATGGTTTGTTTCCATGCTTTGTTCGTCTATATTAAAATTGTCCGGCATATGCACCTTTGCATAGACCGAAAGCGTCCCACGCAGCCTGCCGCTCTCCTATTTGTTGATGAGCTGCGCCAACCGACCCGTCAGATAGTCACTGCGGATCATCGACAGATTATTGACAAAGATCAAATCGTCCGCCTGCTTCTTTTCCACAAAACTAATAAGGTCTTGATCCCAGTAGCGATAATCGATCACATAGACCGTCTGATAATGGTCCACCAAAAACGGCACAAACGCATTGCCGAAGGATTCCTTTACGACAACGCAGGAGGAACCGTCTGTCAGATCTTCGTTGGTAATTTTCGCATACGCATGATCCCCCGCCAAAAAAGCGTTGTATTTGAGCGAGACCGGATGCTTCGCTACATCATAGATGACCGGATAAGACGGCTTGCTGCCGTTCGCTTCCTCGCACTCCATGGAAATGTTCTTGCTGATCGGTTCGTAAGCCGTT
>URWB01000004.1 GCA_900551415.1 uncultured Eubacteriales bacterium | reverse complement strand
ATATTCTGCACGATGGTTTTCAGAGCGTCGAAGCACAGATGCAGTTTACAGAGGTCGAGGCTGCGGCAGAGCCGTATCAAGCGGCTTTGGATGGCGATCGGATCTATTATTTGGGAGATGCAGCAGAGGGGGCATCTGCCCCTGTGGAGGGTGCTGCACTCTACGCTTTGGCATATGAAGATCCGGCTGCGGAATTTGAGATCATAGAGGGCAAACAGGGAGAAAAATCAGCAAAAGATGCGCTAAAGCTCATCAAAGATGGCAATCGTGAGCATGTGGATAGCGATACGCTGCTTCAGTGGACATGGGACGATGGCGAAGAATCAGACACACGTTCTTTTTACGGTGTAAACGGCGTATTGGGCACGGAGTATCAGCTGCCGCAGGAAGCGAAATACTTTGGTCTGTGGAACGGCAAACTGTACTGGTTTGGAACGGATGCACAAAAGACGATCCTTGCAGTGCAGAACATGGAGCCGGGATCGGTTAGAAACGTCATTGCAGAGGGCGTTCGCATGCCGGAGATGGACCTGTGGATCAATGACGGCTATCTTGCCTATATCGAAGAAAAGCAAAACCGCATCGTGCAGATGCAGCTGGAAGATCAAAAAGAGACAGCAAAGCTCGCGATCGCAGGTTTCAGCCCGCAGAGCGTGCAGAGCAATGAACGTTATATCGTTTGTGCAGATGAAACCGGCGAAAGCCTGGTCTATGATGTCCTTGCCAAAGAAACCTACGGCTTAGGCAACGCGGATGTGAGGAACGGCAGCGTGCAGCTTTATTTGAGATGGGATCAGGTATGGATGATACAGGATCAAAAGCAGGTCGTGATTTATGATTTGACGGACAAAACAAAAAGCACTATGCAGCTGCCGGAAGCAGAATATACAGGCTTCGATGTGGACTGCGACGGTAAGCTGCTTGCCTACAGCAGTCAGGGAAAAATGTTTGTAGTCGCTGCATATGCAGACGCAAAGACTGCGTAAAAGACACGCGCAACATATAGGGGGGACGCAAAATGAACAAAAGATTTATTCTTTATACGGCAGGCTTTCTTATATCCGCCTGTATTGCCACGGTACAATGCATACACACAGGGGTGTTTGTTGCCCGTAGATTTGGTCTAACCACATGCTTTGCGATCCTAGCCTATGGCAGCTGGAGAACAGAACATGATAAAAACAAATGAGTCCAATAAAAAGTCAACGATTTTTAAAAGTTTTTACGAAATTTCAGTAAAAACTATTGTATTTTAAAAAGTTTTTGGGTAAGGAAGAAACAGTTATGAAAAACAAACAGCCTGTATGGTGTTTCCGCAGTGACCTCCGAAGAAACCAAAGTCTTCGAAGACCGAAGCAAGGGAGTCCCATACAGGCTGTTTTAATCTTCTGCTATTCCTTCAGCTTCAGCTTTGCAATCACAGCCAGCATGTCCGCCGGCAGGGGCGCTTCCAAATGCAGGGTCTCGCCGCTGACGGGGTGCGTGAGGGTCAGGGAAAAGGCGTGCAGCGCCTGCCGGTCGATCAGATCGGAGACGATCTCCTTGCCGCCTTGGCCGCGCGCCGCGCCATCCTTGGCAGCGGAAGCGCAGGTGCGCGGGCAGTCATCGTTCCTATCAACAGCGGAGTGCGTGCTGCAAGGCATCCTGTCTCGCTGCTCGCCATGCAGGCGGCGATAGGCGAAGGGATCGCCGTTGCAATACAGATGATCGCCGAGAATCGGATAGCCGATATAGGACAGATGGACGCGGATCTGGTGCGTGCGTCCGGTTTCGAGCTCCAGTTCTACCAGAGAATGTCCATGGAAGCGGTCGAGTACCTGATAGTGGGTGACGGATGGGTAACCGCCTTGCTCGACCGGCAGCACCCAGCGCTCGACTTCCTCCGGGTCGGGGCGTCCGAGCGGCAGGTCGATGGTGCCGCTGTCTGCGGGCATTTCGCCCACGACGATTGCCTTATATTTTTTATGCAGACCACGTGCGGACGCGTTCATCTGTTTGGTCAGAGCGTCCTGCGCGTGGCTGTTTTTGGCTACGATCAAAAGCCCGGATGTATTCATATCCAGGCGATTGACGAAACGGATCTTGTAGTTTTCACCTTCCTCGAGCATCTTTTGCATCAGACCGTTAGCGATGGTGTGGCAGGGTTTGCCCTTGGTCGGGTGAACGACCACGCCGGGCTGCTTGTTGATGACCAGAAGGTCGGCATCCTCATAAACCACCGCAATCGGAATATCCTCCGGCGGGAAATCGCTCTTTTCCTCGGGAAGTTCAACGGTGATGATATCGCCTGCCTCCGGCGTGATCCACCACTGCATGGTCTCACCGTTCAGCTTGACAAGATGCTTTTGTTTCAGCTTGGTCATCAGACGGGAGGAAAAGGTGAAATTGGCGCGAACCAGCTCCTTGACGGAACGTTCGGCTTCTCGATCTTCTTTGGTTACGATGTATTGAAATTGCGACATGGAGTGTTTCTCTTTCTCTAAAATTTTCCTGAGGTGGATGGATGCAGATGCGGATGAGGTCTGCGGGCAGCCTACAAAAACTTGGACTTTGCTTTTTCCCAAAAGTTCGTGTACTCAAAGCGCACGAGATTGATTTTTTTGCGGGAAAGTGAAAGCTCAACACGACGGATGTCCTCATAGTTTTCAGCGAAGCCGTCTGCCACGATGCTCAGATGGCGGTGGTCATCGTCGCAGGGAATGATAGAGAGCTTGTCATTTGCAGGCAGCAGGATGCTGGAAGTAAACGAACGGTAGGCAACGGTGTTGATCGGTGCGATCGGCGCGACCTGCATCAGATTCAGACGCGGATCGACAATCGCGCCGCCCAGCGAATAGTTGTAGGCGGTGCTGCCCGCAGGGGTGGAGACACAGATGCCGTCACCGCTGAAACGCTCGATAAAGGAATCGTTGATGGAGATATTCAGCTGTACAGGATAGTTCGGCACGCCCTTGATGGCAATTTCGTTGAGCGCGATCTGGCGCATCGTGCCGGATGAGGTTTCTACGCGGGATTTGACGGTGCTGTAGGAATGCACAGTGAAATTTCCCTGCTGATATTGGAAGATAAAATCATCGATCTTGTCCGGCATCAGCTCCTGGAAAAATCCCAGATGTCCGGTGTTGATACCGACGACCGGAATCGTCGGAAAATCACAGCTTCTGAGGCAGCGCAGCAGGGTGCCGTCTCCGCCGATACAAATGATCAATGCGGTATCGGCTTCCAGCTGCTCGTAGACGCGCAGACCGGATTTTACCAGTTTTTTGCGAAGTAGTTTTTCAATTTTCGCGGACATTTCCGTATCGTTGGCATAGATAAATACTTTTTTACTTTCCATCACATATCCTCAACTATTCTATATCCATTCGGCATCACCCAGGACAGTTTCCCGTTTCAGCCGCTCGTTTTGCAGCGCTTGCAAACCTAGATGATCGGTGCAAGCACATAGTCCCCGCAAGCGCCGTCCGCACATGGTGCGCGGGCGGCGGCAGGGTTCCTTGCGTGCAGTATTAGGCCTGCATCAGCTGTTCGAGTTCTTCGACCAGTCCTTTGAAGGTTTCCATCGCCATGCGGATCGGCTCCGGAGAGGACATATCCACGCCGGCGATCTTGAGCAGTTCCACAGGATCATTGGAGGAACCGCTCTTGAGGAACTCGATATAGTTTTTGCGGGCGGCTTCGCCCTCCGCGAGAATTTTTGCAGAAATTGCCGTTGCCGCGGAGTAGCCGGTCGCGTACTGATAGACGTAGAATGCCCGATAAAAATGCGGGATGCGCGCCCATTCGTATTGGATATACTCGTCAGGGGCGAGCGCAGGACCGAAATATTGATGATTCAGATCATTGTAGAGCTTGCACATCCATTCCGCCGTCAGCACACCGCCGTTTTCGACTTCCTTGTGCGTCAGCATTTCAAATTCCGCGAACATCGTTTGGCGGAACAGGGTCGTGCGGAATTCCTCGATATAGTAGTTGATGAGGTATCTGCGCATGGTTTCGTTCGTTTCCTTGTCGAGCAGATGGTGCATCAGCAGTGATTCGTTGACGGTCGATGCCACTTCAGCGGTAAAAATCGAGTGGTCGCCGTAGGTGAATGGCTGCGTCCTGCGCGTATAGTAGGAGTGCATGGAGTGACCCATCTCGTGTACAATCGTAAATACATCTTTGAGCGTATCGGTATAGTTGAGCAGGATATACGGCTTGCTGTCGTAGGAACCGAAGCTATAGGCACCGCTGGTCTTGCCCTGATTCTCGTAGACATCGATCCAGCCGTCCTTCGTGCCGCGGTCTACCTGCGCGAGATACTCGTCACCCAGCGGCGCGAGACCTTCCTGCATCATGCGGAGCGCCTCCTGATACGGAATATCCTTTTTTGGCAGCTCCACCAGCGGAACGTACACGTCGTACATTTTGAGTTCCTCCACACCGAGCACTTTTTTGCGCAGCGCGATATAGCGGTGCAGGATTGGCAGATATTCGTGCACGACCGCGATGAGGTTATCATAGACATCTTCCGGAATATTGCCCGCGGAAAGGGCGGCTTGTCGGGCGGAATCATACTTGCGGATACGCGCGGAAACGACGTCGTTTTTGACGTTATAGTTGTAGGTGGTCGCAATCGTGTTGATATGCGCCTTGTAAGCCTCGTACATATTGGTAAACGCGGCCTTGCGCAGGTCGCGGTTATGGCTTTCCATGAAGGTGATATAGTTTCCATGCGTAAGGTTTACCGTATCTCCATCCTCGTCAACTACTGTGCCGAAGGTCAGGTCGGCATTGTTGAGCATTTTGAAGATGTCGTTGGTCGCGCCTGTCACTTCGCTGAGCTGGGCGAGAATATTCTCCTCAGCGGCGCTGAGTACATGCTTCTTTTCGCGGAGCGCATCTTCGAGCGCGTAGCGGTACTGTGCCAGCTCCGGTTTGGCATCAAGATAGCCGCGGATGGTTTCCTCCGGCGCTGCGAGCAGCTCAGGGGCGAAGAAGGACATAGCAGCCGCTGCCTTTGCCACAGCGCTGCCGCATTGATCGTCCATGGACTGATATTTGCTGACGCGGTTGTCCTCATCTTTGCGCATCGCGGCATAGACAAAGGCGTGCTCCAGCTTGCGCCAGATGGCGTCCTTTTCGGTGAGGGCCTCGTACAGGGTATCCGCGGAGTCCGTCAGATGACCGCTGTATCTGGTGAATGCTTCGGCGGCTTTGACCGCTTCTGTCAGATCCTTTTCCCACTGTGCTTCCTCCGGATACATCGCTTCGATATCCCACTTGTAGGCAGCGTCGATCTGCGCGCGCTGCTGTAAATTTTTATCGGACATTTTTTCCTCCTGTATAGATAAATTTGCTTTTTTGTGGTAGTATATGTTTCATAGGATAATAAAATGTATTATACCGTATGTTCTAAGCTCTGCCTGCGGCTTTGCCTTGTCCCTTAAAGTGCCACGCGCTGAAGCGCTGCACTTCTTGGCGTGAGACCTGCCTCGCTTCTGTCTTCGCCTTACGGCTCGCCAATCAGCGGGCTAGGGCTGCAACTCGCTGTGCAAGGACATTACACCATTCCGTACAGTCCTACTAGCCGCGAGCAGAGTCCGGAATTACGACCGCGGCTTCGGTTGTTGTCAGTCATCGCGTTCAAATAGTCCGGATTGCCGACGATATAGACCTGCCGCTTACCACGCGTAATCGCGGTGTAGATCAAGCTTCTGGTCGCCAGCACCGGCGGAAACCAAGTCATCGGTATGATGACGATCGGATATTCGCTGCCTTGGCTCTTATGCACCGTTACTGCGTAGGCATGTTCGATTTCGTCGAGCTGCACATACTGATAGACCACCCAGCGATCATCGTCGTAGGTGATGGTTACCGTCCGCAGATCGAGATCGATGCCGGAAACGATACCGACCTCACCGTTAAAAATTCCCTTGCCGTCATAGCCTTTTCCACTCGTCGGCTTCTGTCCGCGCGGTGCCGGAAGCCCGCCGCTCGTCTTGGGAACGCCATGATAACGCCATTCCAGACGATAATCGTTTTTAATCTGCATAACGCGATCGCCCATGCGAAAAATCCGTTTGCCAAAGTTTAGCTCCGGTTTATCTTTTTGGGGTGGATTGAAGGTCTCCTGCAGCTTGAGGTTAAGGTTCACGCTCCCCAGAATTCCTTTTTTGGTCGGCGTCAGCACCTGCACTTCTTCCCGCGCGCAGCGCCCCGCCAGCGCAGCAATCTTGAACAGAATTTCCTGCTGCTTGTCTCCGCGAATCAGCTGAAAATCATCTCCGAAGCGCGGATATTCCCCTCGGTTGATGCGGTGCGCGTTCTGCACGATGCCGCTGTCTTCCGCCTGTCGGTAGATTTCTGTCAGTCGGATTGTATCAAAATATTCACTGTCAATCAAATCCTGCAGTACATTGCCCGCGCCAACCGACGGCAGCTGGTCCGCGTCGCCGACCAAAATCAGCCTGGTTCCCTGCTGCAGCGCGTCGCACAACGCTTCCGCCAGCAGCAAATCCATCATGGAAGCTTCATCGATGATGACTGCCTGATATTCGAGCGGCTGCAGCGCGTTGCGTCCAAAGGACATTCCGCCTGTCGCTTCATCGTAATAGTATTCCAGCAGTCGGTGAATGGTACAGGCATAATGCCCGCTGGTTTCCATGACGCGCTTGGCAGCGCGTCCGGTCGGGGCGGCAACTGCTGTTTTGAGACCGCTCCCTTCCAAAATCGAAAGCAAGGTCCTGATGACGGTTGTTTTCCCTGTACCGGGACCTCCGGTAATGATGGACACACCACTGCGCAGGGCGATCTGAACCGCTGTCGTTTGCTGCTCCGAAAGCGCGATGCCCTCCGCTCCCTCGGCTTTGCGCAGCATCGCCTCTTCATTCACGCAAACCTTGGGCAAGCCCTCCCGCGGATTGACCATGGCCGCGAGTTTTCCGGCAATTGCGCATTCTGCCCTATAATATCCGTAAAAATAGACCACACGCTTACCTTCGACCTCCGCCATCTGTAAACGTCCGTCAAACACCATATCCTCAAGCACATCGTTGATGATACCGCTGCCAAGCTCCAAGAGCGCGCAAATCCGTTGATTAAGCTCTTCCATCGGCGCGAACACATGCCCTTCGTTCAAATACGCGTGCATTACAAACTCCACAGCCGCCTGCACCCGATAGGGATTGTCATCAGCCATACCGAGCCGGCGCGCGGTTTCGTCCGCCTGCGCGAAGCCCAGCCGCGGGAATTCTTCCAGCAGCCAAAAAGCGTTATCCTGTGTCAGCGCGATAGCCGCCTCACCGACCAAATCATAGATTTTGATGATATAGTAGTTGGAAAATCCCAGCCCGCGAAAAAACAGCACTTCTTCCGCGGGCACCTGACTGATCTTGGTAATGCCGTCGCTGTCGTTTCCGAACGTTTCCTGATCTCGCGCTTGCCTCTGCGTGAACGAAACCTCGGAGACTGCAATCTGCTCCCTGTGCGCTGCCGACTCGTCTGTTTCCGCGGGCTTCTCGACGCACAGCTCCGCAGGCGCCGCGGCCGCTTTGACGTTTCCATCCCATCCCCGCGCCGACATACCGTTTGCGGAGACTGCCTCGTCTGTTTCCGCGGGCGCCGCGCCTTCGTTTTTCGCCGCACCGTTTGGTCGCTCCTGCACATCAAAAGCGGCGGCGGCCTCGCCGCCGCCGACTTTTCCCTTGTCTAGCGTAACCACTTCACACCTCTTGTCATGGCTGCGAATTTGCTTTTCTTATATTTTTTCGCCAGCTGCAAAAGTTCCTTATAGTTGTTCATGTTCGGCTTGACATGAATTGTTTCGACGAGCATCGAAAGCATCTTTCCCGCGTTGTCCGGCGTACAAATTCCCGCCTCGATCAAATCATTGGCATCGATGGCCAGGTCCTCTGCGAAAACAGCTTCGCCTTTGCGTTTGAACTCGTCGATCATGTACATTTTGCTCTGAATCTTGGTATCGGAATGATACTCGAACACAATGCGCTGTGCTTTTTCCAAATTCGCGAGATATTGATAGCGATCCCACCCCCGCTCATAAATAAAGCGTTTAAGCTCATTTGGCTGCGCGGTAAAATACAGCTTCGCCATATCACGCGTCGCGTCAACCAGATGCTGATGGGTCTCGGCGTCAAAATTCAGCTTCTCAATCGACGGCATCGCCTTTTTGCGCGAAACACAGGTGTAGAACAAGCCCAGTCTGCGCTCCGGCACCTGATAGGTCCGATCGATATTCTCCGCCAAAGTCATCAAATCGCTCTTTTCTCTGCGTGTCAGGCGCGCGACCACATCATCTCCCAAAATGATATGCAGGATTCCGGTGTCCATGATCAGACCCAGTCCCTTGCCGCCATGCGCTGCCGTAATGGTTTCCGTAAAGGCGTCTCGGATTCTATCCACGCTGACCTTTTCCAGCAGCCGGTAATTTTGAGAAATCGCCTCAAAAACCTCCTTGGTCAGGTCAAAGTCCAGCTCTGCTGCATATTGCACCGCCTTCATCATCTGGATCGGGTCTTCTCGGAAAATCTCCGCGGCTGGTCTTGTGGTTCGAATGAGTTTTTTCTTGATGTCCTCACGTCCGTTGTATGGATCGACAAGGCGATACGGATTGTCCGCGATCGCGTTCATGGTAAAGGCCCTGCGCGCCACGTCGTCTTCTATTTTATCACTGAACAGCACCAAGCCAGTTGATCCTGTCTGCGCCGATTGTCTCACCTGTCCCGACTGCACTGACTGTCCCTGCTCTCCTGTTTGTTCCTCCCGCGATATCAGGGATTCCCGCGCGGCCTCCGCGCGCTTGCGATAAGTGCCGACATCGACGATGATGCCGTCCTCTCCCGCGAATTTTCCCTCGTCATCATAGTGTTCTTCAATAAATTCCATGCGGAGGATTTTGTATTTTTCGCTGTGAATCTGCGCTTCCGGAAACAGTTCTCTCAGCTTCGTGAAATCCGCGTCAGTCGCGACATCCCAGCCGATCGGTTTCCGTCCGAGCAGAGCGTCGCGGACGCAATCACCGACAGCAAATGCCTCCTGCTTCGCGTCTGTCAAGGTCTTGATGATTTTGGCAACTTCCTTTGGTAACTTGATCATATATCCTCCTTCATATTCTCCTTCTCGCGATATTCTCATGCCGCGCGGCAGGATTTCCGCGCTCTCCCTCGATTTCACACGCTTTGAAATCGTCCACGCGTATCGTCTGCCACGCCACTTGCGCCTGTCGCTTGGCATTTGGCCTCTTGCGCGCCTGCCGCTTGGCGAAACGCCTGCTCAGACCGTCACGCTTCGCTTACAGATTTTGCTCAGGTGCTATGGCTTCTCTTTGGACCTGCTGCGCGTCAGCAAGGGCCGCGCCCGCAAAAGCCGGTTTGTACAGTCTGCGGTTATCCAAAGTCCGCACCTTCTCGCTGAACTGCCCCGGTTCAGTGTTCTCCAGCGCCGCCTGCATATCGAACATTCTCGCGTCAAGAATATCCAGGTAATGCAGTACCTCTGCCTCCGGGAAAAGCGGCTTTTTTGGACTTCCGTATTCCGGCTCGTAGTGATGCGCCAGGATCATATGCTCCAGCATAATCGCCTTTTCCCGCGGAAAACCGAGTTCTTCCGTCACGCGATCGAGCATTTTTACACCCTGCACAATGTGTCCGAGCATCTGTCCTTCAAAAGAATAGCCGGTAGCGATGCCGTCTGTGCCCGCTTCGATTTCGTTCAGTTTTTCCATGTCATGCAGAATCACGCCTGCCAAAACAAAAGAAGGGTTCAAATTCGTGTAAACCTGACACACGCGCTCGCCGGTCATCAACATCCGCTTGGTGTGATACAAGAGGCCCCCCAACTGCGCGTGGTGATTCTTCTGCGCCGCCGGATAATACAGCAGCTTTTCGCGGTTATCCGTCAGCACTTTGACGCAAAGCCCGCGCAAATCCTCATCCTCCAGCTTTTGCGCGACGGTCATGATGTAATCATACATGGCCTGCGGGTCTTCCGGCGCAGCTTGCAGGAAATCGCAGATTTCCTGCCCGTCGGCCTCGGCCGCCGGGCGGATCCTCTGGATCCGAAGCTGCGGCTGTCCTGCCCATTCTGTCACCAATGCCTTCACCTTGATGATATCTCTCACCTTTATTTCATCCAGCCGCGCGTGTTCCTCCTCGCTGACATCCCACTTTTTGGCGGAGACCTCGCCACTGTTGTCTCCCAGCGTAATGTCCAGATACTGCTTTCCGTTCGCGCCGGTTTTGATCGCGCTGGCCTTCACCATGAAGAAGTCCACAACCTCCATGTCCTTCTTCAAATCCTTCACAAAAATTTCTTTCATATTTCTATCATCTGCCTTTCGTCAGTTAACGATATTTTACCATAAACATCCTATTGCCGCAACCGACTTTTGCGCGTACGACTGTTTCACTTTTATGGCGATGACGTTTCTGCGCATTTTCACGCACGCGACCTTGCACGCTTTCACGCTTGCGGCTCTGCTCAGCTCCCACAAAAATCCTACCTTTGATCCAATGTTTTCCCATCTACGCGCGGCCCATGCGCGGCAAAATAAAACGTTCCGCCAATTCGCGGATTTGCAGGCTGTTAATATGTCCGCTGCGATCGTCTGCCGTCACAATCAATTGCTGTCCGATTGTAAACCCGTTCCGGTGATACAGCCGAAGCTTCCTCGCAAAAGATTCCGTATAATTTTTCTCCTGCAGCAAGCCCAAATGCTCCCAGTAAATCACGCTTCCATCCGGACACAAAATCGTAAAATCCGGATGCAGGACAACCTCCCTGCCTTCCTCATCCACAAGCCTCGCTGCGGCTTCATATAAAAACGGAATTTCCAGCATCGTCAAAGTGTCCGCGAGAATCACCTCTGACTTCGAACGCACCAGGATTCCGGACATTGTCCTCTGCGTTCGTCCTTCCGCGTAAAACTGCCTCGGCTTCGCGCCATGTGCCGCATCCTTTGTTCCTTCCAGCACCTCTCTGCTGCCTGCTGCCAATCCCAACAAATCCGCCGAAAAAAAATACTGCCCGCGCTGCAGCTGTTCGGCTGAAAGATTCTGATACGCCTCGCGCATATCTTTCTGCACCGACAAAAAATCATAGGGTTGATACAACGCCGCCCACTTTTTTTCACGCTCCACATTGCGTTCCATCCGCTTGACAGCCTCCTGCATCAGGCGCTTCATCTGCAGCTGCCAGACCTTCTTTCCCTCGCTCTGCTTGAGATACCGCTGTCTGCGCTCCTTTCCCTTTGCCCCCGAAACACCGGTGTTCACGAAGTAAGCACAGCCGCCTTTGCGTTTTCGAACCGTCAGATATCCGGCCGGCATATTGCGAAGCTCTTGCTTATACCTTCTAATCAACTTTTCCTGTAATTTTATATCTTCCTCCAGCAATCTTTTTATATCTCGCACACGCTGCCTCCTTCGCTCTCGCCCTTCTCGCTTTTTCGCCTCTGCTTTGCTCTTACTGCTCTCTGTACTCTCCATGCTCTTACTGCTCTCTGTGCTCGTCTTATTTAAATTCTATCATATTTGTATTTTTTTGCAAGTGTTTTTTTGCATGTCAAAGAATTTTTTCCCTTATCAAGGAGCATCTCCCGCAAGCTAAGTTTTTTTGCCTGAGAAAATCATGTTCCGCACGCGAAAGTCTCTTCTCTCCCCCCGAAAAAACTCTGTTCCACACGCGAAAGTCTCTTCTCCCCCCGAAGAAACTCTGTTCCACACGCGAAAGTCTCTTCTCTCCCCCGAAAAAACTCTGTTCCACACGCGAAAGTTCCCATTTTAGCACCTTTTTCCTCCAAAGATGTCATGCACCCGCCCAAACGCCAAGGAAAAACTTGGAATTTCTTCTGCGTTCGCCACATTTTTGTTCTTCTTCACATACTTCTTTTGTTTCTATTGGTTCTACGCACATTCTTTGGAATATAATTCCTCTTTTTTTCTTGCTTTCTTCTTCTCACCGTCTGCTTCGTTACATCTTTTTGATAGTTCTGCATCAAAAAGCGGCGCGCGGCAGGAGAAACCGTTCGCGCATAACACGCGTGGCTGGGTGAAAGGCAGAGAAGCGGCGCGCGGCAGACCCTCGCAAATGCAAAAAAAGAAAGCAGCCTGCTATAGGTTTTCCATTTTCTTAGCAGGCTCACGTCTTCTTGCTTTCTAATGTCAAGTGTTGTTCTCGATCAAGAGATTCTTGTCCTACATGCGCGCATTGCTATTTCGCGTTGTTACTAGATACTGCGTGTTTATGTAAGACTTGTCGCAGTCTCGCGCGCTGTGATTGTTGCGGTTCAGGCCCGGACAATTTCCTGCGGGTTACGCCGGTGGCTCGCTGTCGCCTGATAACGCGTGGATTCAAAATGCTTTCATATCGCAAGTCCACAGTGAAATGCTTTGCGATTTTCTCCATAAGGAAGCATCACGACTTGGCGCGACTTAGTGCGGCGCGACTTGGCGCAAGTCTTTCGCGCTTTAAGCAGGCGCTGATCTGAAAATCAGATTTGGTACACGCGGTTTGCCTTACGCGCCGCGGCTTTCGGTGCTTCGCCGTCCGCATAGCCGAGAATGCAATGCCCGATCCCCTCATATTCTTCGGTAATGCCAAGAGACTGCAGGAGTTCTTTTCCCCAAGGCGTCTCAAATTCCTCTTTTGCTCTGTGGATCCAGCAGCTGCCAAGTCCCAGCGCATGCGCGGCGAGCATCATGTTGCCGAGCACCAAACTGCCGTCATATACATGCGTCGGCCAGTCCTTGCGTGCCAGTACAACCAGCACTGTCTGCGCACCGTAAAACGGATCTAGTTTCTCATTCGAGCTGCCGATGATTTGACGGTTCATCACGGAAAGCTTATCCCGCACCGCGCGGTCAGCGATCTGAATCACGATTACATCCTGCTCTCCCTTGCCGCTCGCGGCATAAAGTCCCGCCTCGATCACTTGGTCAATCAGTGCCTGCGGCACCGGTTCCGTTGTAAATTTGCGAACACTCCGTCTGGTTTTCATATTGTCCAATACTTGATTCATCGTATCGCCTCTCTTTCTTGATAATCTAAAATCATTCTATCACCTTTTTCTGTTTTAGACAATCGCACTTTTTGTTTTGTTTACGATGCCCGCCCGTCCGCGCACCACGTCATTCACACGCACCTGCAAAAAATCCTGCATAATGTAGGACATTTTTGACTCTTTCCCGTCAAAAATATCAGACATCAAAAAAGAAAGGGTTGCCCGATCACCGTTTCTCTTATAGTTGCAAGGTTTTTTTCAATTTGTGAAATAATTCATGCAAATCCATAGGGCATTTTATCCTGTAAACGTCTGATCTCCGTAAAATCTAAGCCTTAATGGTATGCAAAAGCAGATCTTCGACAAAACCGACATTCGGCTATACATTTTTGAGCCACAAATCCGCAAAAGATGCACACTATGCAGGATTCTTGCAAGCAGCCATTTCCGAACCATGCCTATCGTCCCATCACCCCACGAACACGAAATGGAGCGGTTGCCTCGTTGATTGCATCAAGCAACCCAAGCGGCAACTCCATGCTTTCGCTAAACCCCAAGGCAAAGCCCGTACCTCCATCCTCTCCCAAAGGTACGGGCCACAGTCATATTACATCATATACGGCACCGGATCGATCGGCGCATCATCCAGCCAAAGCTCCAGATGCAGATGCGGGCCGGTGGCCATGCCGCTGCTGCCAACAGTCCCGATCTGCGTTCCGGCGCTGACCTCGTCACCTGCCGCGGTCTGCGCCTCTGCCAAACACGCATAGACCGTGCTGAAACCGCTGTCGTGATCGATCACGACATAGTTTCCGAGCGAAGCACTGAACGCCGCAGTCCGCACCTTGCCGTCAGCCGCCGCCAGCACCGGCGTGCCTCGATCTGCGACAAAGTCCACACCG
Organism: uncultured Eubacteriales bacterium; assembly: GCA_900551415.1. GTDB lineage: Bacteria > Bacillota > Clostridia > Peptostreptococcales > Anaerovoracaceae > CAG-238. Next base: position 22,269 of record URWB01000004.1, on the reverse strand, counting down.
TCATGCGCCTCGGCATTTTCCACATACGGATTCTCAAAGGCGAACGGACAGCTGATTTTGAACGACGTGTTCACCTCTGCATCAGCATTCATGTCGGCATCAGCGCCTACTCCCGACCCGCGTGCTGCATCCATGTCAGTATCGATGGCTGCACCCATGCCCGGCGCCTGCTGCGCAGCGCCCAACTCTGCCTTTGCATCCGGCTGCCCAAACAGTGCATCGAGGCTGAACCCTTTGACCGCATAAACACTGCCGCAGCCCAAAGCCAGAACCAACACAGCTACAAGGGCCAGCGTCAGCCGCTTCGTCCGCACGCTCTGTCCAACTCGCACACTCTGTCCGCTTCGCATATTTTCTCTCAGTTCTTTTCGTCTCATGGTTTCCATTACCCTTTCCAGAGTATCCTCCGGAGCTTTCAGGTTCTGAAAGGCCTTCTTCATTTTTTCCTTATCACTCATACGGATACCTCTTCCTCCAAGTACTTTCTGAGTTCCTTTCTCGCACGCGCCAGCCGCGTCCCCACCGTCCCCGGTGGAATCTTCAAGATCCCTGCGATCTCCTGTATCTGATACCCCTCCAGATAATACAGCACCACCACGATCCGCTTGGTCCGATCCAGTTTCATCACCGCCGTAAACAGATCCTGACAGTCCGCCTCTTCAAACGCAAGCTGCTCCGCATAGTCATCGATGTTTTCGTGTCTGCGCCATAAGCGCCGCCAAAATTTGCGGCACTCGTTATAGGTGACCTTCACCAGCCAGTTTTTGATATGCGCCCGGCTCTCAAAAACATAGTCCGTCTCATATAGGCGCAGCAGCACCTCCTGCGTGACATCCTCCGCATCCGCCTGCGACCGCAGACAGCTGAACGCCACACGAAAAACCATGTCCATGTACTCCTGCGCACACCGCTTGAACTCTTCCGTACTTAACATTGACTTTCTCCCTCGAAAAGCTTTTCATAGGTATTATCCATGATCCCACCGATTTTTTTCACTCCACTCCCATTTTTTTAAGAAAATCTCTCCGCCCGGCATGCCCCCGCCCCACGACATCCTCGCGCGTCTCCAAAAAATCACTCGATCTCTTTCGAGCCATGCCTATCGTCCCATCACCCCACCGCAGCCCGTACCCTACATCTGAAAGGATACACGCCCGCGTACAAAACCGCCGCACGCTGCAAGCTGCAGCGTACGGCGGTTCATACGCATCATACAAGATACCGCTTATGCCTGTTTGAGCAGGACGGAGGCTTTGAAGAGATCACCGTCGACGGTGATTTCAAAGACACCATCCATCAGTTTGGTCAAGTCACGCGCGATGGCCAGACCGAGACCGCTGCCCTCGGTGTTGCGGGATTCATCGCCGCGTTTGAAGCGCTCCATGAGTTCGTCCGCGGAGATATTCAGACGGTCTCTGGATATGTTCTTAACCTCAAGCAGTACGAAACCATTGGCTGCAGCTCCCGCCGATGCAGTGCCAGCCGATGTACTGCATCCGGCAGATGCAGTCGTCCCTGCTGCACTGCCTGCTTTACGGTTCACGCTGCTGATGTCGAGGTAAACGCGGCTGCCCGGCAGCGCGTACTTGCTGACATTGCCGAGGAGATTTTCGAGAACGCGCCACAGGAGCTGCCCGTCCGCCATAACCCGCGGTCCTGCGGAGGCTATGCCTGCTGCTGCGCCGTCATCAAACACTGCTGCGCCGTCCATACTGCCCGCTGCAGCAGCCTGCACACCTGCACGCATTCCCTCTGTCATACCGTCTGCGGCATCGAAAGGCGCGGCATCGAAAGACGCGACATCGAAAGACGCGGCATCGAAAGGCGCGACATTTACGTTTCCTTCCGCGCATTCCTCCCCTGCCGGACGGCTTGCCTTCGGATTCCATGTGGTGTTCATAACCGGCGTACTCTGCGCGCAGTGATTCGACACGAGGATCTCCAGCTTTCGCGCCGCCAAACGCTCGTTCATTTCTCCAAGGCTCTGGCTGATCAATGACCCCAGATCAATCGCTTCCATGCGCACCGGCATATCGCCGCTGGAGGCCTTGGCAGCCTCAAAGAGTTCCTCCGTCAGAACCCGCAGTCGCTGCGTTTTTTCATCGAGAATCTCCAAGTACTCCGGCGCGTGCGGACTGTCCAGTCCTTCCTGTTTCATCAGATCTATATAGGAGACCATCGATGTCAGCGGCGTTTTCAGATCGTGCGAAACATTGGAGATCAGCTCCGTTTTCATGCGCTGATTTTTGAGTTCGTTCTGCACCGCCAGATTCGACGCCTGCGAAATCTCATTGATGTCCGCCGCCAGCCTGCCCAGCTCGCCGACATTTCCCCTGCGATCCGTCTCGACCGGAATCCGATAGGCGAGATTGCCGCTTTTCACCTCTCTGACGCCGCCGCGAATTTCCGTAAACTGTCTGACTAATCTCGGTATGCAAAGGATTACCGCAGCCAGCACAAGCACCGCGCCAAACCATGTCATGGAGAGCAGCATGCCGCCAATCAAAAGTGCCATGACTTTCACCATGGTCTTGTCACTGGACGCAATCCCGCGGTAGATCGACAGCGCAATGCCGCCGAAGAAAGATTTTTCCCAGAACATACGCGCCTTAAGCTTCTTGACCAAAGACACGAAGCAGAGCAATGCCAGCAAGATGCAGACCGCCATGCCGCTGATGCAAAGGATCCAGATCGCCGTATTGCTTGGTCCGAACACATAATCGCTCGGATGCGTCGGCGTGTAAACACCCTTGATGTTGATGCGAAACCATATCGCGTACATCGGCACAGCCAGTGCCACCGCGCCGCCGGCGGCGCCGCCGCCGAGGAGAAGCAGCACCTCGGACCAGACACGATCAAAACGATTCAGTTGTATGCTGCCGTCATCTGCGCGTCCCAGGCGTCCCGTCTGCACACATAGGATGATCAGCGCCGCGCAAAACACGATGGCCAGCGCCACCAACGCGAGCAGCAGCCAGCTCAAAAGATCCGACTGCGCGTTTTCATCCGCAAAATATACCACCCATGGACTGTTCTCGATCCATGCCAGGTTCTCCTGTGCCTCCTTTGACGTGATCTCCGTATCCATCCCGATCCATTGATTGTACATTTGCCTGTAATCGCTCATCGCGCTGACCGCCACCGCGAAACTTCCGGCAATTCCCAGCATGGTTCCGCTTAGGACTGACAAAATCCATAGGATACCGTTCAGCGTCCGCGATCCGCGCGCGTTTCCGATTTTTGCTTCCATTTTATACTCCTTCATACTCCTTTTTGTGTTTCAAGCTTTTTACAGCCGGCAGGATCATGCCGCCCCTTTGTCCGCGCGGTGCTCGCTATATTTTTTCCATTTTATAGCCGATGCCCCAGACGACCTTCAGATAGCGCGGATTTTTGGGGTCGATCTCGATCTTTTCCCGAATGCGTCGGATATGTACAGCAACCGTATTTTCCGGATTGTACGCCGGTTCATTCCACACCGCTTCATAAATCTGCTCGATGCTGAACACGCGCCCCGCGTGCCGCGTCAGATAGCACAGGATTCCGAACTCGATCGGCGTCACCGCAACCGGCTGTCCGTCCATGCTCACGATTTTCTGCTTGTCATCGACAACCAGTCCCCCTGTGGCATATACCCCTTCTCTCTGTTCGGACGCCTTTTGTCCGGCCTTGCCATCGATACTCCCCAGACGCACATAACGCCGCAGCTGCGACTTGACCCGCGCGACCAGCTCCAGCGGATTGAACGGCTTGGTGACATAATCGTCCGCACCGACGTTCAGTCCGATAATCTTGTCATAATCTTCGGATTTTGCGGAAAGCATGATGATCGGGATGTTTTTTTCTTCTCGGATTTTCATGGTTGCCTGTATGCCATCCATCCTTGGCATCATGATATCCATAATGATCAGATGCAACGGCTGTTCCCGCGCGACACGCAGTGCCTCCGCGCCGTCATAGGCCTTAAAAACCTGATATCCCTCGTTGCGAAGATAAATTTCAATCGCGCCTGCGATCTCCTTGTCATCATCGCAAACCAGAATATTGATCCTGTTCATCGTATCTGTCGTATCTGTCATATCCTCTGTTCCTTTCCGGCTGATACTCCCATCCTATCACCCAATTCTTACAAAACCGCGCGCGCGATTCTTAAGAAATTCTGACAAATCGCGTGCCCCGCCGCAGGGCGCACACCACAAAAACGGGCGGTCCCTCGCTAACCTGCCGGACCGCCCTTATCTTCTTACCGAATCGCGCCGCGATGAGCCGCAAGTCTTTGCTGCGCGGACATGCGATGCTGTCTCTATTGCGGATTGTACTCGAAACAATCCATATATTTGAGTTTGAACTGATTGATCGCGTGCAAATGGTCAATTCTCGCCTTCACTTCCGGATCATCGATCTCGCCGGTGCGAATATAGCGGTCAAGCACCGCATAGGTGAAGCCGAGATTTTCTTCGTCCGTCTTTGGCTGCAGACCGTCAATCGGCACCTTGTCCACGAACATCGCCGGCAGACCGAGTTCTCTGCCGATTGCCTTGACTTCCTGCACAGTCAGGCGCGAAAGTGGGCTGAAATCCCCTGCGCCGTCGCCATATCTGGTCGCGTAGCCGACCCAGTCCTCCGACAAATTGCAGGTGTTCGCCACGCGGCCGTTGTTGGACTGCGCGACCGCATAGGTTGCCGCCATCCGCAGACGCGCCGGAAGATTCGTGATGGTCTGCGGCTGGATATTCTGCTCGCCGAGCTGCGCGTTCAGTTCATTCACCAGTCCATCGTAGCAATCCTTGATATTGATCGTATAGTTTCTGATTCCCAGATGCGCGACCAGCGCCTGCGAAACATTGATGTCAAACTGTTCCCCTTTTGGGAGCAATACGCCGAGTACGCGCTCCTTGCCAAGCGCCTCCACGCAGAGCGCGGCGACAACCGAGCTGTCCTTGCCGCCGGAAACCGCGACCACAGCGTTGCAGTCCTTGCCGTTTTCTTCGAACCAGTCGCGAATCCATGCGACAACTTCATCTTTTACTTTTTTCGCGTCAAAACTCATGTCAGTATCTCCTTTTTATGTTGTTCTATATTTCCAAATCCTTCTTTATCTTTTGAGCCTTCACAAAATCAAAATACATTTTTATTATACACCCTTCTGTTTTCATCGTCTACAAAAAAGAAGTGAAAATCGCCGCAAGGCGCGCCGCGCGTGTGATAAGTCTGCGGCAGTTTCGCGGGCAATTTCCTCATGCTCTTGCATTTTCCATTTTTTTTTGCTATACTATATAGGTTAAAGGCGAAAGGTTTACAAGAAACATACAAATTCCTTAAATAATTTTAATTTTTTTGTAACCTTTCAGGGGGTAAATTTGAGTTATTCATGTAAGGAGGAGAAAGGATGAAGGATACTTTCGTACAAGATGAAAGTATTGAAACCATAATCCAGCGTTACAAAAGCACGATTTACGGTGTAGCACTGTCCTATACCAATAATCGCAGCGACGCGGACGACATCTTTCAGGAAGTTTTCCTGATTTATTTCAGAGTCAAGCCGCAGTTTAACGACGAGGAACACCGCAAAGCGTGGCTGATCCGCACAACGATCAACTGCTCACTGCGTGTGGTCGACAGCACTTACCGCAAGCGTACCGTGCCGATGGACGAGATGGATGAAGGGACCTTTCAATTTGAATCCAAGGAAGAGAACGCAGTTCACTTAGCGCTGCGCCAGCTTCCGGAAAAGTATAGAATCGTTCTTCAGCTTTTCTATTTTGAGGATATGTCGATTGATATGATCAGCCGTACCCTGCAGATCAAGCCGGGTACGATCAAAGTTCAGCTCAATCGCGGCCGCGAAATGATGAAAGCAAAGATACGGGAGGTAGACGCATGATGACTGACGATATGATTCGCAGCATGAAAGAGCAAATGACTCCGTCTGACGATGTGGTCACTGATCTTTTGGCGAAAATTGCAGCTCTGGACGCTTCCCCGGCATCATCAGAACACGTTGTGTCCTTTGACGACGCGAGAATTCGCAAAGCATGCGAAGATCTGACCGCTTCTCAGGGGCCTGCGGCAAAAGCTAAGAAGCATACAACTAAATCAATATGGTATTACAGTACGGCAGCAGTTGCCGGCGTTATCGTTTTACTTTCGACTTTTACGATTTTCGGCAGTGCCGACGGCAATCGCGCGTGGGACTTCATCCATGCCGCGATTAACGATCCGGCCGTTGTGACTTCCCCGAACCATCCGGACACGGATACGCCGGCGGTCATAGACACGACCGAACCGGACGGCAGTGACAGCTCCGATGATTCGGAACTGCAAGTTCAGGAAGATGAGAATCAAGGCGGTTTCCTGCAGAACCTTTTCGGCAATAAAAAGCAGAAGCAGCAGGATACCAAGGATACCGACGGCAAAGACAGCGAACCTGCGAATCAGGGTGCGAACGCGAATCATGATAGCGGAAACAGCGGCAAGGCTGACTCCGACAAGTCAAACACTGCGGCTCCGCCGATCCACACTCCGGATGACAGGGAAAACTCCGGAAGCGAGAATTCTGGCAACAGCAATTCCGGTACGGTTACCCCGCCTGCTCCGGATGACGGCAACGGCAATTATGTTGTCGGTGACAGCAAAGTCACGCCTGGCTCGCCCGGTACCGCGGATATCTCGTTCAACCGTGAAATTCTCGCCGAAAGTTCAGTTTCAAACCTGACGATTTCCGGCAGCAACTACGTCGTTGAAAAAGCAACCACGACTGCTGCGACGGCTTCTGAGATCAAATCAATTTCTTTGGAGATTCCGGAAACCTCCACGACCAAACACGCGAAGCTTAACGCGAAGGTTAGAAAGGTCAAGAATGTTTCCTCGAACCTTTTGGTCGCGGTCGATGTGGACGGCTTCAGTCAGACGCTTCTTTACACAAGCGATGATTATGTGCCGGAAACGCTCGGACAGTTCCTGTCCGACGCGGGACTGAACAGTTCCGCGAGCTTCGCCAAAGCCGTATTTTGTAAAGGCGCACAGATTGGATATTCCTCCTATCAGAGGTTTAACGTCAGCAATATTCAAGAGCTGGTTTCCTCCTGTGCCTTCGTGAACGGAAGCGCGCCGCTTGCCAAACACGCCTCTTATGAGAATGGCAACGTGCACGTCACATTCAAGTCAACCAACAATCCAACAGACTCCGTCATTAACTTCGGTGTCAGCGATAACGGTTACCTCTATGTGAAATTGACTTCCGGCAAAGCCTTCACCTTCCATATCGGTACAGAATATGCTTCGGCTTTCATCTCTGGTGTAACCGGACAATAAGCGAAACGTTTTGCTGCTGTTTTGAAAATATCGAGCTAGATATTTTCTGCACCTGCATCATCAACAAAAAAACGACCGATACCATCCATTCGGATGTTCGGTCGTTTTTGTCATACTTTAATCATCAATTCGGGTGATCGTCGCGCCGAGTCCCGCGAATTTTTCGATAAACTTTTCATATCCGCGTTCGATGTGATAAATCTCCGAAATCTCCGTCGCGCCCTCCGCGACAAGTCCCGCCAGCACCATCGCCGCGCCTGCGCGCAAGTCTGTCGCCATAACCTGGCAGCCGCGCAATCTGGCGTTGCCTCTGACAACTGCCTTGTTTCCGGCCGTCTCGATATTGGCACCCATCTTATTGAGCTGGGCCACATGCATGAAGCGATTTTCAAATACCGTCTCGATAACTGTGCTGGAACCCTCGACTGTCGTCAAAAACGTCATGAATGGTGACTGAATATCTGTCGGAAAGCCCGGATACGGCAGCGTTTTGATATCAGTCGCGACCTGCGGTCCCAAATCTCCGCGGACGATGAGGTCTTCATCGCCAACCTCGATTCGAACGCCGCATTCCCGCAATTTGGCAATGATCGGCTTCACATGATCCGGCACCACGTTTTGAATATGCACCGCGCCGTGCGTAATTGCCGCCGCCAGCATAAAGGTGCCCGTCTCAATACGATCCGGAATTACCGTATGCTTCGCGCCGCCCAGCTTTGTGACTCCCTCAATCTTGATGGTGTCTGTGCCCGCGCCCTTGATCTTCGCGCCCATCTTATTCAAAAAGTTCGCGAGATCGACGATTTCAGGCTCCTCCGCCGCATTCTCGATATAGGTTGTCCCTTCCGCGAGAACCGCTGCCATCATGATGTTTTCTGTCGCGCCGACGCTCGGAAAGTCCAGATAAATCGTATCCCCGACCAGCCCTTGCGCGCCGGCTACCGCCTCCACATAGGTGTCTGTGCTGGTGATAACCGCGCCGAGTGCCTCAAGCCCCTTAAGGTGCAGGTCAATCGGTCTTGAACCGATGGCGCATCCACCCGGATGCGGGATTCTCGCTCTGCCTTTGCGAGCGAGCAGCGGCCCCATGACCAAAATGGACGCGCGCATCTTGTTGACCAGTTCAAACTGTGCCTCCGTAGAAAGAATGTCCTTTGTGCTAACAGAAAGGACATTTTCTTCCAATTCTTCGATTTCAGAGCCCAAAGAGGTCAGCAGCTCTTTCATAAAGCTGACATCCCGCAGTTTTGGAACATCGCGAATGACACAGGTATCTTCTGCTAAAAGCGCCGCGGCCATGAGCGGCAGCACCGCGTTTTTCGCACCGCTGATTACGACCTCGCCCTTGAGCGGGCCGCTTTGCTGTACCATATATTTAGCCAATGTGTCAAGCCTCCGCGACTATAATTTTTTCATTTCCGCTAAGCAATCCTTGCAGACGTTCTTGCCGTGTACGGATACAACGTCCTTCGCGTTTCCGCAGAAAATACAAGCCGGCTCATATTTTTTGAGCATGATGTAATCTCCGTCTACAAATACCTCCAGAGAATCATCCGTCTTGATTCCTAACGTCCTTCTGAGTTCCACCGGAATAACCACTCTTCCTAACGGATCTACCGGTCTTACAATACCTGTTGCTTTCATCTTTGTACCTCCCTTAATATATTAATCATTTTCTTTCCTTGCGGAAGTTTTCTTTTTGGACAATTCTTTTTTGTCTTCCTCTTTTTCGGCTTTTCGCCTCAGCAGTCCTATTACGGAGGAAAACGTATTGACCAGGCTGCTTGCCGCAGCAACAATGCTCTGGTTCCCCCTGATTGCATCCGTAATGCTGCCAACTGCCTCGCCGGCATCGTCGATGATGCCATCTACAAGCTGTGCCTTATCGGACGCGATTCCGGAAACAACCTTCGCATCAGATAGGATTTCATCCACCTGCCGCAGTGTTCCAATCAGTTTTCTGAAAAACAGGATCAAATACACCAGCAGAACCATACCTAAGACTGCAAGTACAGTCAAGATAAAACCCTCATAAGTGACGGTGATTGTCATTGAATACCTCCCTTCGCAAACTCGCTTTTTTGTATATGAAAAGCTATCCTTATTATATCCTAGATATGGAAATAATTGCAACATATTTTTGGAATTTTAGCATAAAATTTTTTTAATAAATGGTTTTTCGCGGTCAGCACTTGAAAATTCGAGTCCCGCGTGAAAACGGATGCGGCAAAGGAGCATGCTTTTTATGATGAATTACATCTGGTCCGGTCTTTTTTTAGTCTCGTTTTTTTATGCCGTCTGCCGCGGCAGCCTCCCCGCTTTTGGCAGCGCCATTGTCGAAAGCTCACAAAGTGCCGTCACGTTTGTCATTGGGCTGACCGGCATCATGGCGATGTGGAGCGGTCTCATGGAGGTTGCCGAACGCACAGGCTTGATACGCGGCCTCGCGCGGCTGTTGATGCCCTTTACCCGCCTGCTCTTTCCCGGGCAAAAGGATTCAGAAACGCTTTCCTGTATCATCATGAGTTTCATGGCTAACATCTTCGGTGCCGGCAACAGTTCAACCGTCTTCGCGCTGCGCGCAATGGAGAGGCTGGATGCGCAGAACAATCACGCGTCCTCCGCCAGCAACGACATGTGTACCTTCGCCGTTGTCAATATGGCCTTCGCGCCGCTGGTTCCCGTCGTCACCATTCAGATTCGCGAGGATCTCGGTTCCGATGCGCCTTACTCCATCGTTCTGCCCGCGATCATCACCGCGAGCATGACCGTACTCATTTCTATCGCGATCTGCAAGCTTATGGAGAGGAGGGATTCGGCGCGTGAACACAGAAAACTTCTTTGAAACCATCTCCGCCGCCTTTGTGCCCGTCATGGCGGCTGTGATTCTCGCCTATGGACTGCTGCGCGCCGCGCCGGTCTATGACTATTTTATCGAGGGTGCCAAAAAAGGGCTTGCGACCGCCATCGAAATCCTGCCGTTTCTGATCGGCATCTATTTGGCGGTCAACGGTCTGACCGCCTCCGGACTGATTCCATTTTTGTACCGCCTGCTCGCGCCGCTCCTCGACTTTTTTGAGGTTCCTTCACAACTCCTGCCTTTGATGCTGTTGCGCGCTGTTTCCGGCAGCGGCTCCTTTCTTCTTGTGCGGGACATTCTCGAGGAAGCGGGCCCGGACTCCTACGCGGGTCGTGCCGCCTGCGTGATGACAGGCGGCTGCGAAACCGTCATCTATGTGCTCGCCCTCTATTTCAGCGTCACCAGGGTCACCCGCCTGCGGCATGCTTTTGTCTGCGGTATGCTCGCCTACCTCGCCGGCATCGTGATTTCGCTGCTCATCGTCAGATTTATCTGAAGCAGACCATTTCTCGCGCAAAGGAGTGCTGTCTGCGCGCGGCAAAAGCGCGCGTAACGAAATCAGAGATTTCTATGCGCATATGGCGCTCACCCATGAGCGCCACTTCGCAAGGTGCTTTTGTCGATATTCCGGAAATATCACTGCGCGATATTTCCTGCATCATAACAAAAGAACGCGGTGCAAACGCTTCCCCGCGCTTTTCTGTCTGTTTTGATTCCTTCTGCTGATTCATCGCCCAAAACGGCCTCACCGATAGCAGGCACGCAATTCCTCGGTATAATTGCCTGTCTCATCGTAGATATACAAGGTGCGAAGCAGACGCAGCTCCGGTCCGCCTCCCTTGATCATATGTACCAGCATGATATTGGGAACTTCGCCCTCCTTCGGGCTGACAAAGCAAAGCTCCTTCGGCTCCAGTCCGAAGGCTCTGCCTGCCGCGCAAAGATCTACCAGCCTGGACGGACGATGTACCATAAAAAAACTGCCCTTTGGCTTCAGCAGCCGCGACGCGCACTGCACGAAATCCGCAAGTCCCGCCGTCGTTTCATGTCTGGCAATCGCTTTCGCGCTATTTCGGTTGGTCAGTCCGCCCTGCCCCTGTGTATAAGGCGGGTTGCAGGTCACAAGCTCCACACTGCCCAAAAGCTCCATGCCCGCTTCATCGCAGAAGTTTTTTACGTCAGCGCAAAAAAAGTGTACCCGTTCCTGAAGGCCGTTCAGCTCCGCGCTGCGCGCCGCCCGCGCGCAGGACCCTGCTTGGATTTCCACGCCCACAAGCCGGCTGCAGGTCGTTTTGTAGGACAAGATCAGCGGAATGATGCCGGTTCCCGTCCCAAGATCAACTGCCCTGCAATCCTGTGAACCGCGTCGCTTGGGCACGATTGGTCTGCCTTCAAAGTTTTCCTCGCAAAATCCACCCTGTCTGGCCGCAAAATCAGCCAGGATCACCGCATCCACGCCGTAACAAAACTCTGTAGGCTCTTGAATCAAGCGCAGCCCGCCAAAGCCGATTTGATCGATTCGTTCCGTCATCGCGCACTACTCGTCCTTCATCAGTTCTTCCATCTCTTTTTTAGTTGCCGCATCCATGCCCGCAAAAATGTTCGCGTTGTCGCGGTTCTCCTTGCTGCGGTCGCGTCGCTTTTCCATACGCTTGATTTCTTCCTTTTTGTAGGTATAGATATCCGGCGTCAGTTTTTCTTCCTGTTCCTCCGGCCGCGCGTCTTTCTTCGCGTCCTTCTCGTTCTTGCCGCCGCGCCGTTTATTCACGATTGGAGGCACATCGTCCACATACAGACGTACCTTAATCTTGTTTTCGAGCAGCACTGTCTCGACAACCTTGCCGAAGCCGTCCGGCGTTTTAACCTTTTCTCCGATATCAGGCATGCCTTTGCGCAGCTCCATATAGATGTCGTTTTCATACTTAAGACAGCACATCAGGCGGCCGCAAATCCCCGAAATCTTTGCCGGATTCAGAGAAAGATTCTGCACCTTCGCCATCTTGATCGACACAGGCTCAAAATCCGCCAGCCAGCTATGGCAGCACAAGCTGCGCCCGCAGCTTCCGATCCCGCCCAGCATTTTGGCTTCGTCGCGCACGCCGATCTGCCTGAGTTCGATGCGCATTTTGAATACGCCTGCCAAGTCCTTGACAAGCTCTCGGAAGTCCACGCGTCCGTCTGCCGTAAAGTAAAAAATGATTTTGCTCTTATCGAAGGTGTACTCCACATCGATCAGCTTCATCACAAGGCCATGCTTGTCGATTTTTTCCTGACAGAGGGCCATCGCCTTTTCTTTTTTCTTGACGTTTTCCTGATGCTGGCGATAGTCCTCCTCGCAGGCCACTCTGACAATTCTTTTGAGCGGCGCTACAATATCCTCCTCCGGAACCAGCATCGGTTCCATCGTTACGGTGCCGAACTCCATGCCACGCGCGGTTTCCACGATGACATTGGCTCCGGTCTGCAGTTCTAATTCACCCGGATCAAAATAGTAGACCTTGCCCGCGGTCTTAAATCTGACCCCAATTACCTTTACCATAAAATCTCCTTTGTATTCTCTTCGCCCTTTGTTTCCGCTCTTTGCCGACCCGCGCATGCAGCTTTGCTTGCGGCGCGGCGTTTGACCGGCATGCGTGCCAGGAAAAGTTCTTCGTCGAGCCGTAGCGTGCCCTTCCTATCTGTGAACTACCCATTGTCTAAAGGCAATGGGCTTCCTGCTTCAAACAGTCCAAAGCCGTGTTTTTACGCCTTTTGGAGTGTTTGCTTGCGTCTGCATCGTTATTTGCCGATCTTTATGAGCAGATTCTTCAGCGCGTAATTATAATTTACTTTCCATACTAGATCCCTGCGCGCTTCTTCGAGCAGGGAAACGCTGCGCATCGTTTCCTCCGGTCTGAAAAATTTACCGCGCGTGTCTTTGCCCAGCAGCAGATCCCTAAAAATGTGTTCCATCGCGTCGAGCAGTTGAAAGGCGTCATCACGATTCTTGACATTTTGAGAAAGAAGCTGCTTCATCTTATAAAAGCCATCTCCCTCCAAAGTCCAATCTACTAGTGCGTCGGCACAAGCTCGCATGCGCTGTCCCTCCGCTTCCTTCCGCGCCGTTTCGTCCGTTGTCTCGTCCAAAATATGCCACGTCACACAGCGGGAGCGTATCGTTTCCAACATGTTTTCACGATTATCGCACAGCAGAAGGATCATCGTATCCCCTTGCGGTTCCTCCAGCGTCTTGAGCAAGCGGTTCTGTGCGCGAACCGTCATCGTGTCCGCATCAGCGATGATGGCCATATTGCGCACCCCCAAAGGTTTGCGCGCGAGATCTGCCTGCAGTTTTTCGATCATATCGTCTTTGACCGATAACTCATCCGCTTCTACACGGTAGAGATCCTCGCAATTGTCATGGTCAATTTTTCTGCAGTCCGCGCAGGTATCGCAGCCCTCACCGGGCGCGACCCGACAGCTGATCGCCTTCAAAAAATCTTTCGCGAAGCCAAGCTTATCCACGCAGGTATCTCCTTCGATCAGATAGGCATGGGAGATTCTTCCTTCATCAATGCTCTGTCTGACGCGTTCAACCAAGCGTCTATTTTCTTTCCATCTCGTCAATGACAACCTAATTTCCCGCCTTTCTTATGACGCGGTGTGTGCAAGATCTGCTTTTTCGCGAAACTCAGGCGCCTCTTGTGCTTCCCAGGCTTTCAAAACTTGTGTCAACTTCAAGCAGACATCCGCTTTTATCTCCGCGATGCTGCGGCTGGCATCGATCCCGCAGAAACGATCCGCGAACTGCTGCTCCAAGTGCAGATAACCGCGATACACATCCGCGTGAAAAGCCTCTGCCTCCGCATCCAATCTATCCTGCAGCTCCGTTCGTATTCTCTTCTTTCCGACCGCTGGGTCAAGCTTAAACAAAAATGTCAAATCCGGCATACAGCCCTGAACCGCGTAACCGTTAATCACAGCTACCGCTTCTCCCAATTTCCTTCCATATCCCTGATACGCAATACTGGAATCCACATAGCGGTCACAGATCACAACCTTGCCTGCCTCCAATGCCGGACGGATCACCTCTGATACATGCTGCGCTCTGGCTGCCGCGTAGAGCATAGCTTCCGCCATATAGTTCATTTCCTCACAATTCTTGTCAAGGATGATATTCCGAATCCGCTCTCCGATCGCAGTTCCGCCCGGCTCTCTGGTAAAAACCACTTCAAAATTTTTTCCTTCGAAAAAATCTTGAATATTTTTTATCTGTGTCGATTTACCGGAACCATCCGGTCCTTCTATCGATATAAAGATTCCGCGCTTCATTGCTCTCTCCTCTTGTTATTGATTTCGTCTACCAGCTTCTCAAAGCATATCTCAATGCAAAGAAGAAGCGGCACACAAAGCAGCACAGCAAAACAAACTTTGGCAACTGTCATTCACACTTCCCCCTTCGCGAAATAATATGCTTACAGCAGCACTGCAAATAGCATTGACAGCATTATTATAACACAATTCCCGCGTACTTCCTAGATAATTTCACACGATGGACTAAAAAAGCCAAGGTGATATTTCTTTGCTGCATGATGCGGGTTTTTAGAAGACACAAAACCAATAACAAAAAAAATGAAGGGACCGGGGGTGATGATTGGTCAAATCGCCTGCCCGTCGGTCCTCTTCTTTAGCTATGTCCGCAATATTTTATTTCCCTTTACCCACACTTGGTTCTGCATAGGTCAAGTTTTATTTGCTCCAGATTCTGCTTGCGTATTTGCACTGTTTCAGTGCTGTTTTTGCAATGAGTTTGCCGTTTTCATCGTAAACTCTTATTTGAATCTTGTAGAAATATTTCGTTCCCTTCTTGCCGTTTGTGTTCATGTAGGAAGCTGTCTTCTTGGTTACAGTGGACTTGTAGCCTGCGGACTTCTTCGTTGAGCGATAGAAGCGGTACTTCACTGTGAAGCCAAGGTCTTTCAGTTCCTTGATGCAGGAATTTGTTGTTTCATTCCGCTTCAGGATTACTTTGGCATTCTTTTTCGCCGTTTTGCTTGAGCGTGCCATAAGATTTAATTTCTCGATCAAGCCCTTTGCTTTGGTGATTTTTTCTGCCTTAGTTGTGTCTGTCGGCTCACTTGCAGTCGGGTCAACAGTTATGGTTCCGTCTGCCGCTGCGGATTCGGAAAGCTTCTTCAGTTCTTCCTGTGTAAAGGTCTTGTCGCCCTCAGGAGTTTTGATTGTAAGCTTTGCATCGGTATCCTTCACGATGGAATCGATAAAGTCTTTGTCAAGGCTAATTTCCAGCTTCGCATTATCCGCAACTTCCTTCTCGGAAACATTGATTACGATTTCGCCGGACTTGTTATCCTTCACCTGTTTGATGATTTCCTTTTGGTTTACATCGGAAACGGTTACCTTGGAAATCGTCTCTTTCGTTCCGTCCGCATCGGTCTTGGTTTCGTTCTTAACCTCTGCCGGGGAAGTAGTGACTTTGTCGATTGTAACAACCTCGGTTGTCGGAAGTGCTCCGCCGCCACCGCCGGAGCTTGCAGGTTTTTCCCAAAGGATAATTTCACCGGTTAATATGGTGTAATTATCAGTGTCTGTCGGAGTGAACTTCCATTTGTATTTCTCGCCTTGCTTAACCTCTGTATCGCCATTTTCCCATTCAACTGCGCCGCTAACATTGAAAAGATTCTTTCCAGCTGCGTCATCGGAACTCAGATTTACTTCGGAAAGTTTCTTGCCACTTGCAGTAACCTTATCGTAGGCAGGTTTTCCGGCAGGTGTTGCTTGGTTGATAGTGAGAATAACTGTAGTATCAACGGATTCATAGTTTGTCGCATCAGTCGGAGTAAATTTCACTGTTCTCTTACCGCTGTCTGCTACATTGGTAATTGGCTGATCAGCTTTCCAGCTCCACTTTCCTTCAACCGGATTTCCGTTGAATGTTGCAGCTCCTGTAATCTTATCTGAGGAAACAGGGTTGCCGTCATATGTCACTGTGATTGGCTTAACGGTTACCTCCGGTCTGTCTTTCTCTGTGAGAGTGATTACTACGGTAATTGTGAATGCTTCGTAATTACCGCTGGCGGAACTTGCAGTTAGGGTAAATTTTACTGTGTCGCCTGCCTTACCGCCTGAGATGTTATAGGTTAGCACATCATTTTCTATATTATAACTAGAGTCAGTAACCGTAACGTCACCGATATTTTTAAATTCTGCGTTATATGACCATCCTGCTTCATCTTTAGGCAGTCCTGTCCAATCCGGTTTAAAAGTCTTCGTTGCACCATCTCCTAATCTCTGAGTGAGTTGTCTTTCATACAATTCTCTTCCCGGTGCCGGATTTACCTTAACGCTGACCTCGGTTTTAACTATTTCATAGTTTGTAGTGTCGGTCGGTGTGAAGGTTACAGGATAATCGACAGTGCCATCGCTAGCCTTATCGAGTTTTGTATCCGGTTTATCCCATTCCCACCTTCCCGGTATATTGCCAGTCTGGTTGTTCAAGTCAATATCCCTAAGTTTCTGACCATATGTGCCGGTGACAATGCGTTTCTCGCCGGTGATAGGCGTTGTCTTTTTTACTTCAAATTTTTGGGTTGGAGTAGTATAGGCATTATAGTTGGTGGCTGCTCCGATAGCTGCATACATGTAGTATGTTCCTGCGTCTAAAGCAGTGGTGTTCGTCCACTCAGCACCGCCCTCGTTCGAATTCGTCGTGTTGTAATAGTAAGCTACGGTACCATTTCCGGTCGTACCTGTTAATGCCGGATTTGACGGAGTTTCGCCATAGGTATAATCCGCCATCTTTACCGTACATGACGGTGTTGCCTTTTCAATGGTTACAGTGAACTCACAGCTCTTGCTGTAGCCGTCCTTGGTGAAAGTCACGACATAGGTATAGGTTCCGACCTGTGCGGGGTAACGCTTATTATCCTTGCTAATCGGAAAGTCCATCGTCCGACTGTTATTTTCATGGCCTGTCAGGGTTGGTGTTTGCGAATGCAGCCATCCACCACTTTTGTATTCCCATTCAATTAGAGGGTTTGATGAATACGAGCTGCTGCCCGTCCATGCGAAGGTCGTAAATAGAGTATAAGATTTACCATACTTTACTGTAATGGCAGGATTTTTCGCCCTCACATACTTAACCGGTGCTTCTGCGTTGGTTGTATTGGCAAGCTCAGTTTTGTTACTTAGGTCGCTGTCGCTTACCCATTTGTCATCACTCTTGAAAGCATAGTATTCCGGCAGCAAGCTTGCAAGTGTTACCCCTTCGCTTACTGTCAGCCTCGTTATGGTATGTCCGTTGCAGTCAAGCTTGAGCAGTGATGAAACGTTGATTTCTCCGGCATCCGCAAGCAGCTTGACTGTTCCGCCATTGGCATTGCTGATTGCTTCCTGTGCAGTCGCATAGGTTGCAGCGTTGCCATCTTTTATTACTGCAGCAGCATGCGCCTGTTTACCGCACAGATTACACTTACCTGTTGCACTGTTTATATCCGTATGAGGGCATGGCACGCCGCAGGCACATTTGTATTCGTCAGCTTCATTCTTAGCAAAGCTGTGGGTATGGTCAATTACCGTATATGGACCACCGTTCAGCTGCTTGACATCAGCCCGAACAACTTTGCTGTCCTTTGCTAATGCCTTACCCTGGGCTATTGCATCAGCCCATGTGTCAAGATGGCCAAGTACTTCTTCACTGCCGATTTGTAGCGAGCTAAAAGTACCGCCCTTAATGGTAATCTTGCCGCTGTTTTGCCAGTAAAGACATCCTTTCAGGGTGCCTCCTTCAATCGTAACATCGCCGCCCTGGCAATATACCGAAGTGTTACTGCCGGTATTCTCGATTATTCCGTTTCCTGCGCTGTCTCTGATGGTCAGCTTGGCTGGGGTATTGGAGTTAGTCATCCAAACACCAATCAAATGGGCGCTATCTGCTCCACTCAGATTCTTTCCGTTCAGATCCAGCACAAAGTCACCGTCTGTAATGGAAATCTGTGCAGTTGTTATATCATCAAGTAGTGTCAATACGCTGTCTTTAGTTCCCTGTGCAGCCGTCAGTGCCTCTTCAAAGGTCTGGTATTTATCGATCGACGCCCCTACAGTTACAGATGCCACAAATGCGTGTATTTCATCTGCCTTTACAACCTTGATGTTGGAAATCGTCGCTTCGCTGCTTCCATCCACCTTTTTGCTGTTAGTTCTGTCAGCAAAGGCATAGCCATTTGCCAGCATGGCTGCCGGATGCAAATAGAAACTACCGGTGCATAAAATTTGGTCAAAACTACCTCCGGAGATGGACACAGTCGCATTATCGTTCCTTGCACTGAAGGATACGAACTGTCCGGCAGTAATCGCAGCAGTACTGCCGCTGCCTGCAAATGCACTGACCTTAAAGGTGCCGCCATTGATGGTAAGCGTGCTGTCATTGCAAACAACTCTTTCTGCAAAGGTTCCATCTTTGATGGTCATCGCGCCGCCTGTGCAGTGAACTTCTTTTGCAAAAATACCGCTTTCAATAGTCACGCTTCCTTGGCTTACAGTCAGTGCAGGCCATGTATTTACTCCATCGTTCGGATTGATTTTTCCGGTTTCTTTGGAATCCTTAATTGTCAGGTTGCTGTTTGCATCCTTGACCTCTAAGGAGCCGTTTACCGTATGTCCATTCAGATCCAACGTATATGTGCCGGAAATGTCTGTGAAAATAAATTTGTTACCTTCTTTGTGATAATCTGTTTTGATATCGGTCAGCAACTTCACCGTGGCGCTGTCTGCTTTCTGTGCCGCCGCAAACGCCGCGTTAATGTCGGCGTACGACGTGGTGCCGCCGTTGATGGTGACCTCCGCCACGGCGTTTTCTACAGTGCTTGTCCCATCGGCTGCAAGCGCACTCACCGGCATCATGGTCAGCGCCACTGCCAGTGATAAGATTATGGAAAAAATTCTTTTCGTGCGTAAACTCTTTCTTGTCAATTTCTTTCTCCTTCCATTGTTTGTGTCTATGTCATCGAATCTGCCTTGTTCACAGGTATTTTCGTTACTCTATGAAATGCTCAGGCACCAGCCTAAGCTTCTTTGCCACGGTTTTCGCCTCGCTTCTGCGGCTTACCCCCAGCTTGGTGAGGATGTGGCTCACATGGGTTTTGACCGTAGGCAATTTAATATCCATCATCTGCGCAATCTCTGCGTTGCTTTTGTCCGCACAGATAAGATGGAGGATTTGCAGCTCCATAAGGGTCAGAGTGTCCTGCGGCGCCATGCGTCCCTCCAGAAAGTCCGGATAAAAGGCTGCCTGGGTTTTGGTCGCCAACATGAGACGGTGAAACCATTTCCCGGTTCTGCTTCTTTCCTTGAGCAGGGGAAGAACCGCGCCTCCGTAAACGCTGATACAACGGATAAATTTATATTTTTCGGCAGTGTCAAGCGCCATGTCAAGGCGCTCCTGCCAGCTTGTTTCTTTCTTACGGTGCAAAGCAATTGCCGTCAGCACATTCAGGTGTATGCTGTCGATATGCCTTGCGCAGTTTCGCACATATTCCTCAAAGGGTGCAAGGGTCAGCAGGGCCGCGTCGTATCTGCCTTCGGTAAGCTCTGCCATAGCCTGAGTGAAATACTGATATCGCTTCATCACATTCAGGTTCATCAGATCCTTAGGGGCCTTTCGGCGGTACCATTCCTCCGCTTTGTCCCAATTGCCCGTAAGCAAATCCATACGACACAGCAGGGCGTCCATGTTCGGCAGGAATCTTGTAAGTCCTCGCTCCTCAAACTGCTCCCTCAGGGTCGTAATCGTATGGTACGCATCCTCGCTTTGACCGCTTGCAATCTGACTGCGGGCAAGCAAGCCTCCTACTGCAAACTCCATGTCCGGGGTGCCTCGCTGCCTGATTTCACTCAGGGAAGAAATTATCTTGAGCATCCTCCCGGAAATGTCCTCACCTTTTTCGAACTTACTCTCTGCCACTGCGTAGTCTGCAAGTCCCACGCCGTCTTTGCCCAAAATCACTTCCACCGGCACACGAATCGTCTTGTAGAGCAGGTCGTCCTTAGGGCTCCACTCCGAAAAATCCTTGCCACCGTTCATCAGGCTTGGCAAGGCGCTGGTTATGGAAAAGGCCGGCAGGGTCACTTCCTTGTTGGTGAGAAGCCGGAACACCGCTGGTATGATGGTGGTCAGTCCCTCTGCCCCTCTCTGTGGCAAAGAAATGTCCAGCCATGCAAGTCTTCCTCTTGCCTGCTTGCCTGCGGCATCCTGTTTCTCGCAGTGCTTTACATATTCCTGCAGCTCTCTGTACCATCGTTCGGAGCCATCGTAGTCCGTTGCCAATGCACAAAGCATGCTCATGCCCTGCATCAACGACGGTGAAGCTAAGATTTCCGACTCCGGCAGGCTGCGGTAGTATTTTTCCATTTCGCTGTAATGACCCATGCCCGGATGCAGCTCTGCGTTGCGCACCAGCAGGTCGGAGACCTTGGAGTGGTCGCCGCCCATGGTGTAGCATTCCAGTGCGTGGGCATAGTCCTCTTTAAGCTCGTAATAAAGACCGCCCCGGCTAAAAAGGGCTTTGCGTTTTTCTTCGGTGTATTCTCTTTCCAATTCCCACAGCAGAAAATCCCTGAACAGGTCCCAAAACCGAAAGCTGTCCATATCGTCATAGCGAAGCAGGGTGGTGTTTTCCAGCAGCTGGTCAATCATGTCTCCGGCATGAGGGTTTCCGCTGACCATTCTTGCCATTTCTAGGTCGAACTGTTCGAATGGGGCAAGCTCCAGCAGGAAGTGTCTCATTGGCAAGTCGAATCGCCTATACACTGCAGCTTCGAAGTAGGAAAAAACTTCTCTATAGCTTCTTGCCACTATCTCCGGCCCAAAGGCTCTGCCTGCGGCCATGTGCCTTGCGGTAATCATCACGCCCAGTGGGTAGCCTATGGAGGCTTTGAGTATCTCGGTGATTTCGCTGCTTTCTGCCTCCACATGATATAATTGTAATGTCCTATTTATATCGTTCCAATCAAACAGCAGATCCTCTGCCTCCAAAACTTTCATAATGCCTGCGTACTGGAACGCCATCATGCATCCCGGCGGCGCACCTCTGGAAAGGAGCATGAAGCGTTTCGCAGTCTGGGTGCGGATTAGCTGGCACAGGGTCTGCCAATCGTCCTCATCTTGCATCATCTGCAAGTCATCAATCAGCAAGATGTCCCAGTCCGGCAGCGTGCTTCCGTCCGGTTTCTACAATGTGCTTCCGTCTGATTTCGGCAGTGTGCTTCCGTCCGGTTCCGACAGCGTACCTCCGTCCGGTTTCGGCAGGGAAAAGCCCGTATCTGCGGTGTTCAGCCGGTATATTGTTTTTTCTTCTGCTTTTCCGGCCAGCAGCGTCTCTGCAACGGTGGTCTTCCCGAAGCCGCAGGGCGCACTAAAAAAAAGCACTCGTCCTTGGCGCATAAATTCCTCAAACTGCTTCCTTATCGCTGGCTTTATCATTACATTTTCCGGCAAAAGTTCCCCCTCCATTCCCGTTGTTTTCGTCTTTTTTTGCATATTTTTTATTTCCGATACATTATATACTAATATTTCGGGGTTGTAAATCATACCAAAGTATGAGAAAACAGGCAGTCCGTCATATTCAGGGTATCCAAACTTTTTGGTGGAGTAACGCGTTGGTGGAGTAGCCGATTTTCTCTTTGCGTTGGCGGACCGAGTTGGTGGAGTACCCTTTTAGGATAAAGGAGAAAAGGCACACACGTGCGCAGTTTTTTATCTCGATCATGTGTAAATCAAGGTAATAAAAAAGACGCACGCACGCGTTTTACGCTGCGTGCTCAGTTTTTTCTTTCGATCTTACCTAAATTAAGGTAAGAAAAAACCGGCAACGTCCATATAACGCGCAGGCGCAGTCCTGCAAGTTTCATGGTTTCCTTCCTTGCGGCGATGCCGCATAGAGGATCGAAGGAAACCATCCTTTCGGAAAGTAGAGACGTTGCCAAAAGAAAAAAAGACAGCATGACTGCTATCTTCCCTCTGTATTGTAAAAATATTTTGCAAAACAAAAACCGGCAACGTCCTACTTTCCCAGGCAGCTTCCCACCAAGTATCATCGGCG
>URWB01000003.1 GCA_900551415.1 uncultured Eubacteriales bacterium | reverse complement strand
AATGCCGCCCTGCAAAAAGAAATCGACGTGTTGGAGGTTAAAATCGGAAGCGCGAACAGTATCGAGAGTATCGAACAGTACGCGACGGAGAAGCTGGGCATGCGCTATCCGAAGGCAGGACAGTCGATTTATCTGACGATAGATCGCGCCGCGAACAAAGATCTGGTACAGAGAATCAAAGAAAAAGCATATCGCGAATAAAAACCTTTTTTTCGCATATATATCGGGAATAGACAAAAGAAAAATTTTTCAGAAGAAAAAAATTTCATAAGAAACGAAAACAGCCGGACAACTAAATACCATTCTTAGGGTCTGGCTCTTTCTTTCAAGACGGAGGGAGAACGCATGCGGGCAGCACCGGTAGGCACAAAAAATAAAAAAAGAATCGCGCTCGGATTTGTAATCATCGCGCTTTTGCTGCTGGTCTTGACCTTTCGCGTGGCGTATTGGCAGATTATCAAGGCCGACTGGCTGACCGAAAAAGCGATCGCGCAGCAGACACAGGACACACCGATCGAGGCCAAGCGCGGTGCGATTTACGACCGTAACGGCAAGGAACTCGCGACGAGCATCACCTGTTACACGCTTTGGGCAAGGCCCGCGCAGGTAAAGACGCAAAAAGGCGAGACAATCAGCGCGGAAAAGATCAGCGAAATCGCCGCGCAGCTTGCGGAGCTTACGGGAAAAGACGCCGAAACGATTCAGACTAATCTTACGAAGTCAACAGCGCTGGTGCGTATCGCGAGCAATCTGGACAAAGAAACCGCGGACACGATTCGCGCGCTCAAGCTCAACGGCCTGGAGCTCGCGGAGGGGACAAAGCGTTACTACCCGCTTGGCAATTTCGCTTCGCAGCTTTTGGGAAGCGTCAGCGCGGACAATACAGGGCGCGCGGGCATTGAACTGGAATATGACCAGTACCTCGCGGGCGTTTCCGGTCGGTGGAAGAAGAACACAGATCTGCTCGGCAATGAGCTGGTCGAGGGCGCGGAGGAATATCACGAGGCGCAGGACGGCTACAATGTCGTGCTGAGTCTGGATGAAGCAATTCAGTATTATGTGGAAAAAGCCCTGGAAAAGGGCATGGAAAAAACCAAGGCCAAACGCATCATGTGTCTGGTCATGAATCCAAAGACCGGAGAGATTTTGGCAAGCGCCACGACGCCGGGTTATGACCCGAATGAGCCGATGGACAGTAAAAATGTTCCGAAGGCACAGAGCAAGGCTTACAAAAAAATGTCCGCGGACGAGAAGCAGAGCTATCTGATCAGCTTGTGGAGAAACCCCATCGTCAGTGATACCTACGAGCCGGGCTCGACTTTCAAGCTCCTGACTTCCTCATCGGCGCTCGAGGAAAAGGTCATCAACACCAACACGACCTTCCAATGCAGCGGCAGCTTTACCGTTGCGGGTGTCAGACTGCACTGCTGGACCAGCGGCAGTCACGGCACGCAGACGATACGGCAGGCAATCGGAAATTCCTGCAATCCGGCCTTGGCTAAGGTCGCGCAGCTGATGGGAAAACATACTTTTTACAAATATTTAGGACTGTATGGAATAACGGAAAAAACAGGCGTAGACTATCCGGGAGAAGCCGGCTCCATCATGTACGCCTTGAAGGACGTCGGTCCGGTAGAACTGGCGACCATGGGCTATGGACAGAGTATTTCGGTAACTCCGATTCAGCTTTTGACGGCCGTTAACGCCATCGGCAATGACGGCGTACTGCTGCAGCCGCGCTATGTCAAGGCTTTGACGGACAGCGAGGGTAAAGTCGTCAAGGAATACGAGCCGGTCACGGTGCGCAAGGTGCTTTCTGCCAAAACTGCCAAAGAAATGCGCAGCATTATGCAGTATGTGGTCGATGAGGGCGGCGGCGGCAACGCGAGAATCGCGGGTTACCGCGTCGGCGGTAAAACAGGCACGGCGAACAAGATTAACGCCGGAACCGGTAAATACGGCAAGGATTATTACAGTTCCTTCATCGGCATGGCACCGATGGATGATCCGCAGGTTTCCATTTTGGTCATCGCGGACAGCCCGAAAGGCTCCTACTACGGCTCTATGGTCGCGGCGCCGATCGCGAAGGAGATTTTGACCGATACCCTGCGCTATCTCAACGTGACACCGACCTACAGCGAATCCGAAAAAAAGGCCATAGAAGGCAATTACACCGTCGTGCCGAAGGTGGTCGGCAAGCCGTTCAGCGAAGCGGTCGGCATCATCGGCGGCAAGGAGCTGAAATACAGCAGACCGAAGTCCGCGCAGGGGGATGACGAGTTTACGGTTGTGGACCAGTATCCGAAGGCAGGAACCAAGGTCAAAAAAAATTCCGTTGTCTATGTTTATAAAGAATAAAAATAAGCGAAAATAGCAGGAGATGGTATGAGGCTGACCGAGTTGATGGGAGCGCTGCAGCCGCGGCGAATCCTTGGTACGGCCGATAAAAATGTGCGAGCATTAAAATACAGATCAGATAAATGCGAAGCCGGTGACGCGTTCTTTGCCCTGCGCGGCAGAGACGCGGACGGTCACGATTATCTTGCGGACGCCGCCGCGCGCGGCGCGGAGATTTTTTTCGTCGAGGATGCTGAAGCATGCGCTTCTTTACGCGCGCGGCATGAGAGGAGAACCGTCGTAGAGGTAGGAAATACCAGAGAAGCACTGGCATTGGCCTCCGCTGCATTTTACAGGCATCCGGCACAGGAACTTCTGACAATCGGGATCACAGGAACGAAGGGAAAAACGACGACTGCCTTCCTGCTGCAGACCATTCTTGAAGAAGCCGGAATCAAAACCGGCATGATCGGGACCGTACGCTGCGGCTGGGAAGGACATTATCGAGAAGCGGTGAACACGACACCGGAATCTTGTGAGATGCAGCGTATGCTGCGTGAAATGGCGGACGGCGGCTGTAAGGCCGTCGTCATAGAGGTTTCCTCACAAGGGCTGAAGCTCAGCCGTACGGCGGGCATCCACTTCGATTACGCGATCTTTACCAATTTAAGCCCCGACCATATCGGAATCGGAGAGCACGCCGACTTCGCGGAATACGCTTACTGGAAAAGCCGGCTGTTTACACAGTGCGAAACCGCGATTCTGCACGAAGGAGCGGCCGGTTGGGAAATCATGCGGCAAAGCAGCGCGGCGAAAAAAGAGATTCTTTTTGGGATAGAGCCTAAAAGGGAAAACGCGCGCGGCGCGCGGAAGACCCTGCATGCTTGTGAGATTGCCCGTCTGCGTGAGGAGGGACTGCTTGGGAGCAGCTTCTGCCTGCGGGACGGCACCCGGTTTACCATCGGGCTGCCCGGGCTGCACAATGTGGAGAACGCGCTGGGCGCAATCGCGGTCGCTGAGGATCTCGGCATCGAGGACATGGTGATACAAAGGGCGCTGCGACGCGCGCGCGTACCGGGCAGGACAGAAACGGTGGATATCGGTCCGGGCCGTATCGCGTTGGTCGATTACGCGCACAACGGCATCGCGCTGCGGTATCTGCTGGAAACCCTGCGCGCGTATGAGCCGACCCGCCTTTTGCTTGTCTTCGGCTGCGGCGGCGAGCGTGACCACAAACGGCGAGCCGAGATGGGGCGCGTAGCCGCGCAGATGGCGGATTACAGTGTCGTGACTTCTGACAATCCTCGCAGGGAAGACCCGCGCGGGATTATCGCGGATATTGCCGAAGCCATGGACGCGGCGGGAGGCGCTTACGAAATCATCGAGGATCGCGGTGAGGCCATTCGCGCGGCGGTGCGGCTGACAGAAGCCGGCGATATGCTCGTTGTCGCGGGTAAGGGGCATGAAACCGTTCAGATCATCGGAAACGAGAGCAGACATTTTGATGATAGAGAAGAACTGAAGAAAGGGCGAAAGCTATGAGAACATTTACCATTGGTGAAATTTTAAAAGCGACAGGAGGAACGCTCTGCTGTGGCAGTGAGCAAAGCCATGTGCTCGAAATCGCGACGGATTCCAGGAAGGCCAAGGCAGGAGATATTTTTTTCGCGCTCAAGGGAGAGGTGACCGACGGGCATCTGTATCTGGACGGCGCGCTGCGCGGCGGCTGTCGTTCGCTGGTCGTATCCGAGCCGGAAAAAATTCCGCAGGAGGCGTTTCTGCAATCCTCCGAGGAACCGGATGTTATCGTGGTTAAAGATACCACGCGCGCCCTGCAGGATCTGGCGGCATACTACCTAGCCATGCTGCCGCTGCGCCACAAGATCGCGGTGACCGGGAGTGTTGGCAAGACGAGTACGCGTGACATGCTCTATTACGCGCTGCGGACAAAATACAAAACTGCCAGAAGCATGAAAAACTTCAACAACGGTTTCGGACTGCCGCTGAGCATTCTCGAATTTCCGCCGGATACCGAAGTCGCTGTCCTCGAAATGGGCATGGATGATTTCGGCGAGATCGAGCGGCTTGCCGATCTGGTGCGGCCGGACATCGCGCTGATTACAAACATCGGCATTTCTCATATCGAAAAGCTGGGAAGCCGCGAGGGTATTCTCCAGGCGAAGATGGAGGTCACGACCTATTTCAGACCGCAGGACACGCTGATTGTCAACGCGGACTGTGATCTATTGACGCCGCGGTATACGGCAGGTGATTATCATCTGCTCTGCGTCGGCAGCGAGCCGCAGGATGACTTTGTTATCTCGGAGGTACAGGATTACGGAGATAAAGGTATAAAATACCGTTTAAGACGTAAAGATAAAATATATGAGATTTCTTCTCCGCTGCCGGGCGCGCATAACGCGGGAAATCAGGCGTTGGCCATCGCCGCGGCGGAGCTTTTGGGTATCTCGCCGGAGGAGGCGGCTGCAGGGATGCAGGAGACTGAACTGACCGGAAACCGTCTCAGAATCAGACAGATAAACGGGATCAAAATCATTGATGACAGCTACAACGCGTGTCCGGCTTCTGTAAAATCTGCGTTGGAAACCTTGACATCGAGCGAGGGAAAGCGTAAAATCGCTATCTTGGGGGATATGTTCGAGTTGGGCGGCGAAAGCCGCAGCGGACATCTGGAGGTCGGCGCCTTCGCGGGACAAAAAAACATCGACCTCTTGATTGCCATCGGTAAAGACGCGGCCTATTACGCGGAGGGCGCGGCCGATTATCTGGACGCGGCGAGAATACAATATTTCCCGAACAAAGAAGATTTCCTGCCGCTGCTTCCGAAGCTGCTTGAAGAAGGCGATGTCGTGCTGATCAAGGCATCGCGCGGCATGAAGCTGGAAGAAATCGCAGCGCGCATGATGGAACTCAAACCGCAGGCGCGCGCATGAGACGCGGCAAAGCGGACAGCATTCACGCGCGGAACACGCGCAGGCGCGCAAGGTGTAAGGCGCGCGGCAGGAAACCGGAGATAACACGAAAACAGCAAGGAGATACAAAAGATGGAGATGTTACGATACCCTATCATCGCGCTGGCGGCAGCATGGCTTTTGGGCGCGGTGTTTACAAGACTGCTGCTGCCGTATCTGGAAAAAAAGCAATTTAAACAGTTCGTCAGAGAAGTGGGGCCGCAGTCCCACCTGTCCAAAACCGGAACACCGAGCATGGGCGGACTGGCAATCATCGGCGCGACCGTACTTTGCGCCGCAATCGTCGGCGCAATCAGCGGCGTGGCAGACGTTTGGCATCTGACCGCCATCCTGCTCGTCATGGTGCTGTTCGGTCTGATCGGTTTTATCGATGATTATGAAAAAGCGATCAAAAAGAACAACGCGGGCATCAGCCCGAAACAAAAGCTGGTGCTGCAGTTCGTTTTTTCCGGCGCTTTCGCCGTATACGCATACGCCAATTCCGGCTTTGGAACGGTCGCGGGCAGTGCGGTCTGGATTCCGATTGCGGATCGCTATATAGATTTCGGCATCCTGTACATCCCGTTCGTGATTTTCGTCATGATCGCGTTCAGCAACGCCGTCAATCTGACGGACGGACTGGACGGGCTGGCATCCGGCGTGACGGCGCTGGTGGCTTTTTGCATGGTGATTCTGGGCGTGGGCGCCTACCCGATGCTGACCGCGGCGCCGGTTGTTTACGGCGCGGTCGCGGGCGCGTGTCTGGGCTTCCTCATGTATAACCGAAATCCGGCGAGGATCTTCATGGGAGACACCGGTTCGATGGCGCTCGGCGGCGTGCTGGCTGCGGCGGCAATCCTGCTTAAAATGGAATTTTTAGTGGCGATCGCGGGATTCCTCTATGTCCTGGAAGCGCTCTCGGTCATCATTCAGGTTGCGTATTTCAAAAAAACCAAAAAACGCTTCTTTAAAATGGCACCGATTCATCATCATTTTGAGCTTTGCGGCATGAAGGAAAAGAACGTCGTCTATTTGTTCTGGGGGATGACGCTGATTTTCTGTATGCTGGCTATCCTGATTGCAAACCTGTAAGAAAGCTGTAAGACACGAAGGGAGGAAATCCTATGGAAAACAAGAATCTGGAAAACATCAAAGGCAAAAAAGTACTCATCGTCGGCATGGGAAAATCCGGTATTGCGGCCGTACAGGCCATGCTCGCGCTCGGCGCGGAGGTATCGATACAGGATGCCAAAGAGCGTAATGCGGTGGACGGACAGTTGCTGAACTTTTTGGAAGGCAAACAGGTTCACTGTTACTTCCATGAGGTTCCGGTGGCAGAAGAAAAGTTCGATATGCTGATTCTCAGCCCCGGCGTTGATCCGACACTGCCGTTCATCCGAGAAGCGGAGGCGCACGGCGCGGAAATCATCGGTGAGCTCGAGATCGCTTACCGCATCGCGCGCGGTACCTTTGTCGCAATTACCGGTACCAACGGTAAGACTACGACGACCACGCTGGTCGGAGAAATCTTCAAAAAATCCGGCAGAAAGACCTATGTGGTCGGCAATATCGGCGTGGCGGTCATCTCCAAAGCGATGGAAGCGGACGAAGATGACTGGCTGGTGACGGAAACCAGCAGCTTCCAACTGGAAACCATTAAATATTTCAAACCGGCGGTTTCGGCGATCCTCAATTTGACACCGGACCACTTGAATCGTCATCATACGATGGAGGCCTACGGCGCGGCCAAGGCGCGGATCTTTGAGAATCAGGATGAGAGCGGTTACTGCATCGTCAACTATGACGATAAGCTCTGCTACGGTCTGACGAAGGATTGCAAAGCGAAGGTGATCCCGTTCTCCATCAAGGAAGAGCTGCCGCTGGGCGCTTATCTGCGCGCGGACGGCATGCTGGTTCTTCGCAATGAAGAGGGCAGAGAGATTGAGCTTTGCCATCGAAATGAGCTGAAGATCATTGGCGACCACAACGTGCAGAACGCGCTCGCTGCCGCGGCAATCAGCTATTTTTCCGGCATTGAAGCGGAGACCATACACGAAAGCCTGCTTGCCTTTGGCGGCGTACCGCACCGCATCGAATACTGCGGCGAGATCGGAGGCGTCAAATTTTACAACGATTCCAAGGGAACCAACGTAGACGCGGCGGTCATCGCGCTGAAGGCGATTCAGAAGAACATTCTGCTGATTGCCGGCGGCGATGGCAAGGGACAGGAATTCGACGAACTGATCGAAAATTTCCCGGGTCGCGTTAAACATATGATTTTGCTGGGCAGAGACGGTAAATTACTGGCCGAAGCTGCCGAAAGACATGGCTTCAAGGACTATTCCTTCGCGCCGCATATGGAGGAATGCGTCAAAAACGCTTTCGCGATGGCAAAGCCGGGCGATACGGTACTGCTTTCTCCGGCCTGCGCGAGCTGGGATATGTACGACAATTTCGAGCAGCGCGGTGACCACTTCAAGACCTGCGTCAAGCGGCTCGCGGAGTAGCGCGCGGACAAAGAGGCTTCAAAAAAAGAAAGATTGAAAAAACCTATGGAAAGACTTGCAGCGCATACAAAACAGAAAACCGGAGATTTGAGCATCGTGCTTTTGGTGACGATTTTGGTGCTATTTGGAATCGTGATGATTTTTAGTGCCAGCTATTACTATGCCATCGGCGAATGGGGAGATGCCTATCACTATCTGAAACGGCAGATCGTCTGGGTCATCGGTGGCGCGATCGGTATGTGGATCACCGCCAGAATCGACTATCATTTTTGGCTGCGCCTGTGGATTATCGTGCCGGTCATCTGTCTGATCCTCCTGCTGCTGATCTTTACTCCGCTCGGCATTACGGTCAACGGCGCGACTCGGTGGCTCGGCAAGGAGGGATTTCCGATTACCGTGATGCCGGGAGAATTCGCCAAGGTTGGTGTGATTCTGTATATTACCGGACATTTTTCCAAAAAACCGAAGAGCGCGACGGACTGGTGGAAGGGCATTGTGCCGGTGCTGCTGGTGGCCGGCGTTTATTTCGCGCTGATCATGAAACAGCCAAATATGTCAACCGCGTTTACGGTCGTGCTGATCGCCGGCGGCATGCTGCTGGTGGCGGGCATCCAATGGAAGCATGTAGGCGTGCTGGCAGCTTTGGGAGCGGCGGCGGCGGTGATCTTTGTGTTTTCGGACCGCGAAGGTTATCGTTACGGACGGCTGCTCAGCTTTTTGGATCCGTTCGCGGACGCGCTCGGTGACGGCTGGCAGGTCGTACAGTCCCTGCTCGCGCTGGGCACCGGCGGACTGACCGGACTGGGTCTGGGCAACAGCGTGCAGAAGAATCTGTATCTGCCGGAGGCGCAGAACGATTTCATTCTGGCAATCATCGGAGAGGAGTTGGGCTTTATCGGTATCCTTGCCCTGGTGCTGGTCTACGTGCTGCTCGTATGGCGCGGCTGTCATGTGGCGATGAACGCCAGGGATTATACCGGTATGATGCTGGCGAGCGGGATTACCATGATGGTCGGGCTGCAGGTCGTGATCAATATCGCGGTCGTGACTTCTTCTATGCCGCCGACGGGGATTATCCTGCCGTTTGTCAGCTATGGAGGCAACGCGCTTCTGATTTTTATGGGCGCGATGGGAATTCTGCTTAACATTTCCAAATCCGCGGAGCTTTAGCGCGGTATTTATAATAAAAATCAAGAATCAAGAATCAAAATCACAGGAGTACGTTATGAGAGTGATCGTAACAGGCGGCGGCACCGGCGGACATATCTATCCGGCGCTTGCCATCGCGGACAAGTGCAGAGAAATGGACCCAGACGGGGAAATCCTATATGTCGGCAATGATGAGGGTATCGAAAAGGACATCGTCCCCAAAGCCGGCTATCGGCTGGAGCTCGTAGACGCGCGCTGGCTGAACAAGTCCAGCCTTTGGCAGCTCGCGCGTACAGGCGCGCGCGTGACCAAGGGCATCTTTGAGGCGAGCCATGTCATGCGAAAGTTCAAGCCGGACGTCATCGTGGGTACCGGAGGCTATGTCTGCTTTCCGGTCATCCTTGCGGGCAAACTGTACGGCGCGAAAACCTTTTTGCATGAACAGAACGCCTATCCGGGGCTTGCCAACCGCACCCTCGAAAAATACGTGGATAAGGTTTTTTTGGGCTTCGCGGACGCGGCGCGTTACTTCAAGCAGCCGCAAAAAATGGTCGAAGCAGGTAACCCTGTGCGAAAGTCCTTCTTCACGCTCTCCAAAGCGGAGGCGCGCAAAAAGCTCGGCTTCGCGGAGGACGATTTTATCGTGTTTTCATTCGGGGGTAGTCTTGGCGCGGAGAAGATTAACGAAGTAGCGTTCGAACTGATGCAGGTGCTCAACGGTCACGAAAAAACAGTGATGATTTTTGGCACCGGCAAGTGGTATTACCGGCAGATTCTCGACCGAGCGGCCGAGAAGGGCATCCGGATACAAAAAAATATCCTGATCAAGGACTATATCGAGGATATGGAAAACTATCTGGCGGCCTGCGATCTGGTCATCAGCCGCGCGGGCGCTTTGTCTGTCGCGGAAACGACGGTCTGCGGCAAGGCGGCGATTTTGATCCCGTCTCCGAACGTGACCGGCAATCACCAGTATTACAACGCGAAGGCAGTAGCGGATCGCGGCGGCGCGATTCTGCTCGAAGAAAAGGATTTGAGCGCGGAGGCACTGATCCGTGAGGTTATGCGGCTTAAGAACGACCCGCAGCTGCTCGAAGCCATGGACAGGGCAAGCAAGGCCTGCGCGCCGGTCAAGGCGCTTGACATCATTTACGACACCATTCGCGCTGCCTGCGCGGGGAAACGAAAATAGAAACAAAACCTTGCTTTCTGCGCGGGAGAGTCGGATTGAGATTTGCCCGCGGAGACAAGGAACGCAAACAGCACCTACCACATAGGATAATAGAGTTGGGAGGTGCTGTTTTGGACTTTTATCAGATAGAGGGCGGCATACCGCTGCGGGGAGAATACAGAGTCAAGGGCGCGAAAAACGCGGCGCTGCCAATCATGGCGGCCTGTGTATGCTGCCCCGGCATCCATCGTTTGCAGGACTGTCCGCGCATCGGAGATGTGTACGCCATGCAAGAGATCCTGCGCGCGCTGGGCGTGACAACAACATGGGAAAAAGACGCGCTGATCACGGACAGCCGGAGTATCAACCGGACAGAGGTACCGAAGAAGCTGATGGAGGAGATGCGTTCCTCGCTCTTTTTGCTCGGCAGCCTAATGGCGCGCTGCGGCGAAGCGAAAATCTATCATCCCGGCGGCTGCCGGATCGGCAAGCGGCCGATTGATCTGCATCTTAAGGGCCTTGAACGCCTCGGCTTCGAGATTTCAGAAATTGACGGCGAAGTGACCTGCCGCGGCAGCTGCGAGGGCGGGGAAATCACGCTGCCGTATCCGAGTGTGGGCGCGACAGAGAATCTGATGATGGCCGCGCTGGCGGGCAAGACGGATACCATTCTCCGAAACTGCGCGACAGAGCCGGAGGTCGCGGACCTTGCCGGATTTTTGCGCGGCTGCGGCTTTACGATATACGGCGGCGGGACAGAGACGATTTTTATCAAGGGCGCCGCGAACGCTCCGCGCGCGCGGCAAAAGGAACTTCGCGGAGAAACGACCTACTTTATCGTGGAGGATCGCATCGAAGCGGCGACTTATTTGATGGCCGCGCTGGGAAGCGGCGGCCGCATCTTGCTGCGCAACACACGCGCGCGGCTGCTGACGGAGGTGCTTTGCGTTCTGCGGCGCATGGGCGCTGAGCTGCGCTGCTTCGAGGACTTGATCGAGCTGCGCGCGCCTGCCTGTCTGCGAAGCCCGGGCATTGTCATCACCGCGCCGTACCCGGGATTTCCGACTGACTGCCAGCCGCAGCTTATGAGTCTGGCGGCCGCGGCGCGGGGGTTGACGACGGTGCGGGAGGAAATCTTTGAGAATCGGTTTACGCATAAAAAAGAACTGTCAAAAATGGGAGCGGATATTGAAATTTGTGGGAAAAATGCTATAATAAAGGGAACAGCGGGATTGCAGGGCTGTGATGTCACAGCGCGGGATCTGCGCGGCGGCGCGGCGCTCGTGCTCGCGGGATTGATGGCGGAGGGACGCACGCGCATCAGCGGCATTGAACATATCGACCGCGGCTACGAAGCGTTACATAAGGGAATCAGAGAATTGGGTGGCGTGATTGAAAGACGAACAACATAAAAAGAGAAGGAAAAAAAGAATAAATCCGTTTTTGGTAATCCTGGCGTTCATCCTCTTGCTGATCGGCGCGTTCGTGTTTTCGCGAAGCTCCTTTTTTCATGTGGAGCAGTTCGACGTTGAAGGAAACGCCTACTATACCGACGATGAAATTCTGTTGATGGGCGGCTGTGAAACCGGTAAGAATATTTTTTGGGATGTTGACAGCAAAAAAATCCGCAGCCGTCTGCTGCAGGATGCCTATATGGAGGATGTGAAGGTACGACGCCTGCTGCCGCATACGGTAAAAATTACGGTGACGGAGCGCGCGCAGACTGCGGCGATCGCCTACGGCGACAAATATGTCGTCATCGACGCGGCGGGCATCGTGCTGCGTAAGGCCGGTGTCGATCCCAAGGTGACGGTGCTCAAGGGCCTGACCATCAGCAAGCTTTCGATGGGGGAGCCGATTGAGATTGAAGAAACAGTCCTGTTCCGGCAGTGTCTTGAAATGATTTCTGTCATGCGGCAGAACGATATGTACTTCAAGACCATTGTCATTTCCAAGACGGAGGCCAGGGCCTATATCCTGGATTCCCTCTACTGCGAGGGCACGCCGGAAATGATGATCAAAGCGATGCAGGATGGTAAACTGCAGGCTGTGACCGAGGAGCTTTTTGACCGCGAAATCGAGCGCGGCAAAATTCAGATCAGCGGCGAAAATTATATATCCTTCACCCCGAAAATCGAATGAAAATAGCGTGAAAACACGCAAAAAAACAGGTGCAAAGCGAACGCTTTTGTGATACAATGTCCTTGTCACTACGATTGCCAAGACGCAGTCGCAGGAAGAAAGATGAAATACATGCAAACACATTAAAAATAAATTATTGGGGAACACAGGGAGGTAGTAGCATGCTACAGTTTGAAACGAGTATGGAAAAATCGGCAGTCATTAAAGTCATCGGCGTCGGCGGCGGCGGCTGCAACGCGGTCAACCGCATGGTGCAGTCCGAGCTGAAGGGGATCGAGTTTATTGCTGCCAATACTGATAGACAAGCCTTGAACAACTGTCTGGCGGAAACGAAGATCCAGATCGGCGAAAAGCTGACCAGGGGACTCGGCGCCGGCGCGAATCCGGAGGTCGGCCAGAAGGCCGCGGAGGAAAGCCTGGATGAGATCACAGCGCTTTTGGATGGCGCCGACATGGTATTCATCACCGCAGGCATGGGCGGAGGCACCGGAACCGGAGCCGCGCCGATCATCGCGAAGGCTGCGAAGGATATGGGTATCCTGACGGTTGGCGTTGTGACCAAGCCGTTCTCGTTTGAGGGACCGCGCAGAAAAAAACAGGCAGAGCTTGGACTCAGCTACCTGCGCAGATATGTGGACTCTTTGGTGACCGTTCCCAACGATAAGCTGATGGAAACCTGTGAGAGGAATACGACCGTCAAGGACGCGTTCCGCATGGCAGACGACGTGCTTCGACAGGGCGTACAGGGCATCTCGGATATCATTTCCGACGAAGCATTCATCAATACCGACTTCGCGGACGTTCGCTCGGTTATGACCGACAGCGGTATTGCCCACATGGGAATCGGCTACGGACAGGGCGAAAAGAAGGTTACCGACGCGGTCACCGCGGCCATCGAAAGTCCGCTGCTGGAGACGACCATCGGCGGAGCGAAAAAAATGCTGCTCTATATTCTCGGCGGCATGAACTTCAGCATGTTCGAGGTCAAGGAAATTACCGACGCGATTCGCGAAAGCGCGGGCGAAGCCTGCGACATCATCTTTGGCGCCAACATTAACGAAAACATGGAAGACGAGTTGTATGTGACCATCATCGCGACCGGCTTCGATGAGGGACTGGAAGCGCCGACAGCGCCGGAAACAAAAAAAGAACAGGGACAAGCTCCTGCCGACAAAAAAGACGAAGGCCGCGGATTGAACAATTACGATGTCTTTGGCAGGGTAGAAGGACTGGAAGGCAAGGAAGTGGATCTGCAGGATATCCTGAAGACAGAGGAAGAAGAAAAAGGCTCCTCCCGCTTCGTAATCCCCGGTTTTTTGAAGGACTGACACAAGGCCGGTGAAAAACCGGCTTTTGTATTATTGTAGTAGGAAAGCATCATGCGTGAAATCAGATCAAAGGACAATCGAATAGTGAAACGCTGCGAGCAGCTATCGATGCGGAAGTATCGCGATCAATTCGGTCTGTATCTGATCGAGGGCGAAAATCTGCTCGCCGAGGCTGTCAAAAACCATGCGCGTATCGAAACTGTCCTGCTGCGGGAGGGCTGTCAAAAAAGCCTTCCGCCGCAGGTCGCGGATCGAACCTTCCTGGTGGATGCCAGAATATTCGACAAGCTGGCGCAGACGGTTACCAGCCAGGGCATCCTGGCCATCGTCGCGAAGGAAGCCGCGCGCAAAGAAGACTTTATCAACCTGCCGGGAAGCAATTTTATCGTGCTCGACAGGCTGCAGGATCCGGGTAATATCGGTACCATCCTGCGGACGGCGGACGCGGCGGGCTATAAGCTGGCGATTCTGATGAAGGGAACAGCGGATGTCTATGCTCCGAAAGTGGTAAGGGCGGCGACCGGTTCACTCTTTAGAATGCCGGTTGTATCCATGGCCTCCGCGAAAGAGCTGGCGGAGTTTACCGGGGCAGCCGGCAAGAAGCTGACAGCGACCTGCTTAGATGCGCGGCGCTGGTATTACGATGAGGACCTGACGCATGACATCGCGCTGATTATCGGCAACGAAGGCAATGGCATTTCGCGGGACCTGATCGAAAGCTCGGATATTCAAATTAAGATTCCCATGCAGGGCAATATCGAATCGCTGAACGCCGCGGTCGCGGCGGGCGTGCTGATGTACGAGGCCATGCGCGGGAAGCGATGAATAAGATGATGATACAAAATCAAGATACAAAAAGATACAAGATGAAAGGTTTAGAATCATGCAGGAAAAATTATCACAAATATTAGAAGAAGCAAAAAAACAGCTGAGCGAAGTATCCTCCGTACAGGACGCGGAAGAGATCAGAATCAAGGTGCTCGGCAAAAAGGGACAGCTGACGGAAATTTTAAGATCCATGGGTGGTCTCGCGCCGGAGGAAAGAAAAGAACTCGGCATGGCAGCCAACAAGGTGCGCGCGGATATCGAGGGACTTCTCGACGAAACCTTTTCTCAGTTAAAGGAGAAAGCAAAGGAAGCGAAATTTAAGGCGGAGAAGATCGACGTGACAGAACCGGGCAAGCCGTTTCATATCGGCACGAAGCATCCGCTGACCATCACCATCGAGGAAATTTCCCGCGTCTTCAAATCCATGGGCTTTTCGCTCGCGGAGGGACCGGAGGTAGAAACGGTGTTCAACAACTTTGACGCGCTGAACGCGGGTCCGAACCATCCGGCCAGAGACTGGACGGATACCTTCTATATCAATGATGAAATCCTCCTGCGTACGCAGACCTCTCCGGTACAGGTCAGAACTCTGCTCAAACAGAAGCCGCCGATTCGTGTCTTCGCGCCGGGCAGATGTTTCCGCTGTGACACGCCGGACGCGACGCATTCTCCGATGTTCCACCAGGTAGAAGGACTGGTTGTCGATGAGGGTATTACGATGGCAGATCTCAAGGGCGTGCTGGACAGCTTCGCCAAGCAGATGTTCGGCTCCGAGGTCAGAACTAAATTCCGTCCGCATCATTTCCCGTTCACCGAGCCATCCGCTGAAATGGACGTTTCCTGTTTCAAGTGCGGCGGCAAGGGCTGCAGAGTCTGCAAGGGATCCGGCTGGATTGAGATCCTCGGCTGCGGCATGGTGCACCCGAACGTGCTCAAGGTTGGCGGCGTTGACACCGAAAAATATACCGGCTTCGCTTTCGGTATGGGTGTGGAGCGTATCGCGATGCTGAAGTACGGCATCGACGATATCCGTCTGATGTACGAAAATGATATGAGATTCATTGAGCAGTTCAAATAATTAGGAGGATAAACAGATTATGATAGTATCATTGGAATGGTTAAAAGATTATACAGATGTGCACGTGAGTCCGGAGGAATTCTGCGACCGCATGATCATGTCCGGCTCCAATCTGGAAACGATGGAACTGGTCGGAGAAGATATCCAAAACGTCGTAGTAGGCAGGATCGCGCGCATCACGCCGCATCCGGACGCGGATAAATTAGTTGTTTGTCAAATCGATATCGGGCAGGACGCGCCGATCCAGATCGTCACCGGCGCGCCGAATGTATTCGAGGGCGCTTATGTGCCGGTCGCGTTGGATGGCAGTCACATTCCGGGTCCGCTTCATGGACAGCCGAAGCAGGAAGGCGGCACTCTCATCACCAAGGGCAGCCTCAGAGGCGTGGAATCCGACGGTATGCTCTGCTCCTTCGGCGAGCTGGGCTTTGAGGACAAGGTCGTACCAATCAATCAGAGAGAGGGCATCTGGATCCTCGAAAAGGAATATCCGCTCGGCAGCGATTTCGCGGAAACGATGGAGCTCAAGGACGCGATCATCGACTTTGAGATCACGCCAAACCGTCCGGACTGCCTCTCTATGATCGGTATGGCAAGAGAAGCCGCCGCGACCTTTGGCACGAAGCTGCGTTATCCGCAGACCTCCTGCAAGCAGGAGGAAGGCCACGCGAAAGACTATATCCAGGTCGAAGTCAAGTCCCCGCTCTGCAGAAGATACGTGGCCCGCGTGGTTAAGGACGTTAAGGTGGAGGATTCCCCATGGTGGCTGCAGAGAAGACTGATTCACGCAGGCATGAGACCGATCAATAATATCGTCGATATCACCAATTTCGTGATGCTCGAGTACGGACAGCCGCTGCACGCGTTTGACATCGAAAGTCTTGCGGGCAGGAAGATCATCGTCGATACCGCGCGTGACGGCGAAAAATTCGTGACCCTCGACGGTACCGAAAGAACCTTGGATGATGAAATGCTGATGATCAACGATGCAGAAAAACCGGTTGCGGTCGCAGGCGTCATGGGCGGTCTGAATTCCGAAATCGAGCCGGATACCAAAACCATCGTCATCGAATCCGCGAACTTTGCCGCCAACAGCGTCAGAACGACCTCAAAGAGACTGGTGCTGAGAACCGAGGCTTCCGGACGTTACGAAAAGGGCATCGACCCGAATCTTTGTGAAAGAGCAGCGGACAGAGTCTGCGAGCTGATTGAGCTGATCGGCGCAGGCACAGTCGTCGGCGGCAGCGTGGATGTTTATCCGGAGGTCGCTGAGCCAAAGACGGTGCACGCGAGAGTTTCCCGCATCAACCATGTGCTGGGCATCGACCTGCCGAGAAACCAGATGGTGGACTATCTTGAAAGTCTGGAAATGATCGTGAAGGGCGACGGCGATGATCTGTATGTGACCGCACCGACCGTCAGACAGGACATTGAAATTGAAGAGGACATTGTAGAAGAAATCGCGAGACTTTATGGTTATGACAATCTGCCGGTTACCATCCCGAAAGGAAACAACGAGGCAAGCCAGTCTCACGAGAGAGATATTAAGGATTTGGCGAGAGATACGCTCTGCGCGCTCGGCGCCAATGAAATTCAGACCTACTCCTTTGTCAGCCCGAAGGGTGTGGACAATGTGAGAATCGCGGAGGATTCCTGGGAAAGAGGCTTCGTGAAGATTCTCAATCCGCTCGGTGAGGACACTTCTGTGATGAGAACGATCCTTACGCCGGAAATGCTGGAGGTCATGGGCAGAAACTACGCGAGAAACCGCGAGGCGATGCGCGCTTTTGAGATCGGCAACACCTTCATGGCGAACATGATCGACGAGCATCAGCTTCCGTTTGAAAGCGACAACCTCAGCATCGGTCTCTATGGCGGCGGCGATGACTTTTTCACGCTCAAGGGCATGATCATCGAGCTGCTTGCCAAGCTGGGCATTCACAATCTGACCTTCGTACCGGAAACCGAATACGGTGTGTATCATCCGGGTCGCTGCGCGAGAATCCTCGCGACGCATACGGCAGAGCTGGAGAACGGGCCGAAGGAAGAGGAAGTGGAACTTGGTATCATGGGAGAGGTACATCCGGACGTTGCCGAAAAATACGGCATCGGTGTGCGTGCCTGCGCGGCAGAACTGTTCTTCTCGACTGTGACGGAGCTTTCCGATACCACCAAGGTTTACCATCCGCTGCCGAAGTATCCGGCAATGTCCAGAGATATCGCGCTGGTTGTCGATGAGGACATGACCGTTGGCGAAATCGAGGATGTCATCAAGCACGCAGGTGCGGAGATCCTCAGAGGCGTTAAGCTCTTTGACATTTACAGAGGCAAGCAGGTCGGCGAAGGTAAGAAGAGCGTCGCTTTCGCGCTGACCTATCGAAACAACGACAGAACACTGACCGATGAGGATGTACAGACCGCGCACAGCAAGGTACTGGATGCCCTCAAAAATAAACTCGATATCAATCTGAGAGAAATGTAAATTTGGCGCGCCGCCTGCCCGCGCGGCGGCGCGGCAGTACAGATACGCGCGGATATCGCGGCAGGAAAGAGGAGAGTCAAGATGGAAGACAACAGAGTCAAAGTCAGAATATACGGCCAGGATTATATTATTTCCGGAGAGCGTGACGAAGAAACCATTCGAGAAATCGCTGCCTTTGTGGACAGCAGCATTCGGGAAGTCAGCAAATATTTTTCGGGAAACGCGCAGGGCTCACTGGCAGTTTTGGCCGCGGTCAATATCACCGATGAACTCTTTGAGACCCGTGAAAAAATTGCCGCGCTGACAGCTGCCAGGGAACAAGCAGGCGAGGACGCGCAGCACTATCTCAAAATGTGGGATGAAGCAAAAAAGAGCTTCATGCAGTACAAGGAAGAAGCGGCCGCCGCTGCAGCCGAAAAACAAAGGTGTGAGGAAAAATACCGCCAGTTGGAAGAAAAATGCAGCGAATTTGAAAGTTCCTTCTTCGATATTCAGATGGAGAACATCCGCTTGAAGAGCGAACTGGAAAAGAGCAGGAAAAACGATGAATAAAAAAGCACTCGCGGTTTTAGAATACGACAAGATTATCAGCATGCTGCGGGAATGCGCGGGATCGGAGATGGCAAAGACGAGGATCGGGATGTTCCGTCCGTCCTCCGACCCTTACAAGATTCAGGAACGCCTCGCGGAAACGACAGAGGCTGTGACGGTGATTACCGCCAAGGGCGCGCTGCCGGTCGGACAGCTTTATGATATCGAAAACGCGCTGCATCTGGCCCGCAAGGGCGGCAGCCTGACGATGAAACAGCTGCTGCAGGTTCTGTATAATATGAAAGTGACCGGCGAGATCGTCAGTTTCCTGCGCAGTGATCTGCCGGAGCTGCCGATTCTGGACGGCATGCGTGAGGTACTGGTGCCGTTCCCGCGGCTCGCGGACCGCATCGACCGCTGCATCTTATCGGAAGATGAGATGGCGGACAGCGCATCGGCGGAACTCAAGGATATCCGCAGAAGCATCGTGCGGCAGAACGAAGCGATCCGCAATCGGCTGAATCAGATTCTGAACAATCGGGACAACCAGACGTATCTGCAGGACAGTCTTGTGACGATGCGCGGCGGCAGATATGTCGTTCCCTTAAAAGCCGAACACCGCGCCAGGATGCCGGGCATCGTTCACGATCAGTCTTCGAGCGGCGCGACGCTTTTCGTAGAGCCGCAGGTGATCGTTGATCTGAACAACGAGCTGCGGGAGCTGGAGCTGGCGGAGCGCGCGGAGATCGACCGTATTCTGGCAGAGCTTTCCTCCAATGTGGCGGAGCATTTC
This sequence comes from uncultured Eubacteriales bacterium, assembly GCA_900551415.1. Classification (GTDB taxonomy): domain Bacteria; phylum Bacillota; class Clostridia; order Peptostreptococcales; family Anaerovoracaceae; genus CAG-238. Next base: position 21,976 of record URWB01000003.1, on the reverse strand, counting down.
CATGAACTGATGAATAATCAGAAGCTGCTCATCGCCATGGATGTGATGTTTGCCAAGGGGAAACTCTCATGTCAGATGCAGGCAGAGGAGCCGCAGATGAACGCGGACGGTGTGCTGGACCTCAAACAGGCCAGACATCCGCTGCTGGACAGGAAAAAAGCCGTACCGATCAATGTCGCGGTCGGCAGAGATTACCGAACGCTCGTCATCACCGGACCGAATACCGGCGGCAAGACGGTCACACTCAAGACCATCGGCCTGCTTGCGCTGATGGCGCAGAGCGGTCTGCATGTCCCGGCAGCAGGAACGAGCCTGATGCCGATCTTCCGTGACATCTTCGCGGATATCGGAGATGAACAGAGCATCGAGCAAAGCCTCAGTACGTTCTCCTCGCACATGCGCAACACCGTAGAGCTGGTGGAGAAAGCGCGCAGGGATACGCTGGTGCTGCTGGATGAGCTGGGCGCGGGCACCGACCCGACCGAAGGCGCTGCACTGGCCATCGCGATTTTAGAGCGGCTATCGTCGCAGGGTGCGATGACGGTAGCAACGACTCACTACAACGAACTCAAAAAATACGCGCTTTCCACGCCGGGCGTGGAGAACGCTTCCATGGAATTCAACGTCGAAACACTCAGCCCGACCTATCGCCTGTTTATCGGCGTACCGGGCAAATCCAACGCCTTTGAGATTTCCCGCAAGCTGGGACTGCCGGACGCGATCATCAATCGCGCGGGAGAGCTTTTGGAGCATGGGGATATCGCCTTTGAAGATGTGCTGAGCGCCATCGAGAAGGATAAACAGAAGGCAGAGGCGGAGCGCGACGAGGCGGCGGCGATCAGCCTGACGATGAAGCAGGAGCTGGAAACACTTCGGCAGCGTGAGGCGGCGCTCGCCAAAAAAGAAAAAGACCTGCTCGCGGCGGCCAGAGAGGAGGCGCGCGCCATCGTGCGCGAGGCGAAGGATACCGCGGCTGAGGTTCAAAAAGAGCTGCGGGAGCTTGCCAAGGAGCCGAGTCTCGGAGAACGCACCAAGCGGCTGGAACACAGCAAGCGCAGACTGCGTGAAAGCGAAACGAAATACGCGGTCGCACCCGAAAAACTCGTGAACTACGATCCGGTCAATCCGGAGGAACTCAAAATCGGGGATCGTGTCAAGTTGTTAACCCTGGACCAGAACGGCGAGGTACTGACGCTGCCGGACGCGAAGGGCGACTTGATGATCAACGTGGGCATCATGAAGATCAACGCCAACGTGCAGGACCTGATGCTGATTCGGGACGGAAAGCCCGCGAAGAAAAAAACGCCGCGCGGCAGTAAGTACAGTGGTCTGTACCGAAGCAAGGCGCAGAACATCTCCGCTTCCGTCAATGTGCAGGGCAAGTCTCTCGACGAAGCGATGATGGATGTCGATAAATATCTGGACGATGCCTATATGGCGGGCTTTCGGGAGGTTACCGTCATTCACGGACTCGGCACCGGCGTGCTGCGCGACGGACTCCGACAGGCGTTCCGCAGGAACAAACATGTGGAATCCTTCCGGAAAGGCGCGTACAACGAGGGCGGCGACGGCGTGACCATTGTAAAGCTGAAGGAGTGAAGCCATGTATATTATCAGCGGATGCCTGTTAGGGCATAACTGCAAATATAACGGCGGGAATAACCGCTGCGAAGAGGTTGTCGCGTTTTGCCGGACACACAAATATGTGACTGTTTGTCCGGAAAGCGCGGCGCGCCTGGCGAAACCTCGCCCACCGGCCGAACAGGTCGGCGGCAGGATTCTCGATCGGGATGGAAACGACCTGACCGAAGCCTTCCGGAAGGGCGCGGAGACGTCTTTTCAAATTTGCGTAAAAGCAGCGGAGCTCGCGGGAGAGCCGCTTGAGGGCGCGATCCTCAAGGCAAACAGTCCGTCCTGCGGCTTCGGTAAGATCTATGACGGCAGCTTCAGCGGCGTGCTGACGGAGGGAAACGGTGTTTTCGCGCAGCTGCTGGATAGACACAGGATTGAAGTCATTACAGAAAAGGAGAAAATCGAATGGTAAACTTTAAGCAAGAAATTGCCAAACTGATCGCGAAGCAGGTAACGGATCTGGAACCGGCTGAAATTCAGAGCATGATCGAAGTGCCGCAGGACGCGAAGATGGGCGACTACGCTTTCCCTTGCTTCAAGCTCGCGAAAGTGATGAGAAAAGCGCCGCCGCTGATCGCGAAGGGCATCGCGGAGGGCATGCAGGACGCGCCGCTGTTTGAAAAGGTCGAGCAGGTCAACGCGTATGTGAACATGTTCATTTCCAAAGAAGAATTCGTCAAGGACGTTGTCGAGGATGTCCTGCAAAAGGAAGGCGAATATGGTAAGACCAACATCGGAGACGGCATTCCGGTCATCGTGGAGTTTTCTTCCCCGAACATCGCCAAGCCGTTCCATATCGGGCATATCCGGAGTACCGTCATCGGCAACTCTATCTACAAAATATATGACGCGATGGGATACAAGGTCACGAGAATCAACCATCTCGGAGATTACGGCACGCAGTTCGGCAAGATGATCGTCGCTTACCGCCGCTGGGGGAATGAAGAGGATGTCAAGAGAGAACCGATCAAGACTTTGCTGCACTATTACACCAAGTTTCATGTTGAGGCCGAAAAAGACCCGACGCTGGAGGATGAAGCCAGAGCGACCTTTACCAGACTGGAACATGGAGAACCGGAGGAAACCAAGCTTTGGCAGTGGTTCCGCGATGAATCCCTTAAGGAATTCACGCGCGTGTATGACATGCTCGGCATTTCCTATGATTCCTACGCGGGCGAATCCTTCTACTCCGACAAGATGCCGGCCATCGTGGAAGAACTCAAAAAGAAAAATCTGCTTGTCGAGTCCAAGGGCGCGATGATCGTCGATCTGGAGCCTTACGGGCTGACACCGGCGCCAATCCTCAAGTCGGACGGCTCAACGCTGTATATCACCAGAGATTTGGCCTGCGCGAAGTACAGAAAGGACACCTACAATTTCTATAAGAACATCTATGTCGTCGCGTCCCAGCAGAACCTGCACTTCCAGCAGCTCAAAAAAATTCTGGAACTCATGGGCTACGAATGGGCCAAGGACATCATTCACGTTCCGTTCGGTCTGGTCAGCCTGGAGGACGGCACGATGTCAACCAGAGAGGGCCGCGTGGTATTCCTGGAAGATGTACTCAACAGAGCCATCGCGGAGACACGCGATATCATTCGTGAAAAGGGCGTCGCGACGGACAATATCGAAGAAACGGCCAAGCAGGTCGGTGTCGGCGCGGTAGTATTCAATGAGCTTTCCAACAACCGGATCAAGGACTATGTGTTCTCCTGGGATAAGGTGCTGGATTTCAACGGCGAAACCGGACCTTATGTACAGTACACCTACGCGAGATCGGCAAGCATTCTCAGAAATGCCGGAGAAGAAGCGGTCAGCAAGGCGCGCGGCACGATCAATCCGTCCTATATCACCGGAGAAAGCGCTTACGCGCTCGCGAAGCTGGTCTACAAGCTGCCGGAGGTCGTCATCGAAGCAGGCGAAAAATATGAACCGTCCATCGTGACCAGACATATTGTGGATATCGCGCAGGCGTTTAACCGCTTCTACCACGATGAACACATTTTGGTGGACAATGAAGAGGAAAGAAGTGCGAAACTGGCGCTGGTCATCGCGGCTAAGACGGCAATCAAAAACGGACTGGCTCTTTTGGGGATGGAAGCACCGGAGAGAATGTAGCGAATCAGCCGATCTATACGCGGCGAGAGATGCGAGGCACTGACGAGGTACCGCTGACGTAAGGATGCCGGATGCGGTTTTTTGGCCGCGCTCGAACGTGACGGCGGCGTCGGCAGTCGCGCAGGAAAGATGACAATAAGTGGAGAAATACAATCATGCGATACGAAGGCGATATTTACAGACCGCCCAGCGAGGCTTACAGCCTGCTGGTACAGGTCACCATTGGCTGTGCGCATAATAAGTGCACCTTCTGCAATATGTATAAGGAGAAACAGTTCCGCGTCCGGAATGTGGACGAGGTTCTGGAGGATCTCGACTGGGCGAGAGCGCATTATCGGCGTGTAGAGAGAATTTTTCTCTGTGACGGCGACGCGCTCTGTCTGGCAAATCACAAGCTGATCCGAATTTTGGACGCGATCGCGGAAAGATTTCCGGAATGTGAGCGCGTGACTACCTACGGACGCGCGAAGGATGCGCTGCGCAAGACCGACGAGGAACTGCGGGAGCTGCGCGCGCATGGGCTGACGATGGTATATCTTGGCGCGGAATCCGGCAGTCAGAAAGTGTTGGATATGGTCCAAAAAGGCGAAACCAGAGAGGAACTGATCCTGGGCGTGCAGAAGCTGGAAGCCGCGGGAATCCAGACTTCCGTTACCTTTATCAGCGGTCTGGCGGGGCCGGAGCTGTGGCAGGAGCATGCCATCGAGACCGGTACGATGATCGCGGAGATGAACGCTTCCTATGTCAGTCTGCTGACCCTGATGCTGCAGCCTCCATGTCCGATGCTCGACGATTACAAGGCCGGAAAGTTCAAGTTTCTGACACCGGAGGAGGTGCTGGCGGAAACCTGCCTTTTGCTGCAGTACGCGCGGCCGTCGAAGCCTTGCGTTTTTCGCAGCAATCACGCGTCGAACTATGTTTCGCTGCGCGGCAATCTGCCGATGGATAATGCGGCGATGATCGCTTCTCTCAAAAAATGTATGCAAGACAGAGGACTGCTCAAGGATGAACGTTTCCGGATGCTGTAGCGGTCCGGTCTTATCAGAATCCTTGCGGCGCGGACAGCAGGAAAATTCCTGTTGTCCGCGTCTCCATAGAAGAAGATGAAAATATTACTGACGACATTAAATTCAAAATATGTGCATGCGAATCTGGCGCTCAAATATCTGTATACCGTTGTAGCAGGCGAATACAGCGATGTCGAAGCGCGAGAATTCACCATCAATAACGACCCGCATTATGTTTACGGCGAAATTCTGCGAGGCGGCTACGATATGGTCTGTTTCTCCTGCTATATCTGGAATATCGAACAGATCAGAAAACTGGCGGCAGATCTGAAGATGGCTTGCCCGGAGCTTTTGCTCACAGCGGGAGGACCGGAAGCGAGCAGCCGCGGTCCCGCATTCGCGCGAGAAAACCCATGGGTCGATTTTGTGCTGCGCGGAGAAGGTGAGTATCCGTTTTACCGTCTGTGTCAGGTGCTGCATGAGCCGCAGCGGGCACTGGAAACGGTTCCGGGTTTGATTTACCGGCAGGATGGAAAAATCTACGTCAACGCGGAGATTGAACCGATTGACTTTAACGCGGTGCCGTTCCCCTATTCGATGCTGGACTGCGAACCGGATAAGGTCGTTTATTATGAATCGACGCGAGGCTGTCCGTTCCGCTGCTCCTACTGCCTGTCCTCTATTGACAAGACGGTACGGGCACTGGACATGAACCGCGTCAAGGCTGATTTGGGCTATTTTCTCTATAAGCGGGTCATGCAGGTCAAATTTATCGACAGAACGTTTAATTACGATGCAGCGCGCGCCTATGAGATTATCAAATACATCATCGACAACGACAACGGCGTGACCAATTTTCACTTTGAAATCTGCGCGGATCTTCTGGATGACGCGACGCTGGCGCTGTTTGAAACCGCCCGTGCGGGACTGTTTCAGGTGGAAGCAGGGATCCAGTCAACCTATCCGCCGACGCTGGCGGCAATCAACCGCAAGGAAAACGTCTATCCGGTGCTCTACAATCTGGAACGCTTGATCGCGCGCAGCAAGGTGCATGTACATGTCGATTTGATCGCGGGACTGCCGTATGAAAGCTATGAACTGTTTCGTCGTTCCTTCGACAAGGTTTACGCGCTGGGCGCGGACGCGCTGCAACTGGGGTTTTTGAAAGTACTGGCAGGCACGCCGCTCGCGGCGGAGACGGAACGCCACAAAATCGTATATAGACAATACGCACCGTATGAGGTGATCTCAACTGCTTATATCAGCGCTTGGGAGCTGGCGCGCCTCAAAATGATCGAGGAAATGCTCGACACTTATTATAACCGCGGCGGATTTTCGCATACGATCGCCTATCTGATCGAAGCGGTGGGTGAAGGGGCTTTTCGTCTGTACGAAAAGCTGGCGGACTTTTATTACGCGAGCGGATTTCAGCATCGAGAACGCAAGAAGGACGATCAGTACCGCATTTTGCTGCAGTTCGCGCGAACGCTCGCGCAGGAACGGGATGAGCCTGCTATCGAGGAAACCGCGCTGAAAATGCTGACGCGGGACGCCGAACAAAGCATGAATCCGGAGAATCTGAAACGATTTTTGAGAAAGGGCTGGGAGGTAAAAAAATGAATTTAGAACAGAAGGACAGAATCGGACCATATCTGCGCCCGCACTTGGGACAGTTTATCTTTGATGAGCTTTCCGAGAATTATTTGAAGCGGGCAGGGATGACGGACATCCTGTCCGATGTGCCGATTCCGCTGCGCAAAACGGAATTAAGCAATATTACGACTTTGACGATCGCGCGCAACATGGCGTTTGTGATCGGTGTGGACCCGGCTTTTCAATATCGGGATAACTATATCGCCTATATCCTGCGGGCGTTTGACAAGCGTTTCGCGGAGGGGCTGATCGCGGATGGCGTGGAGTGGGCCTCCAAAAATGATTTTGACTATGCCTGCATCCAGTTCCGCGCGGCGATGCAGATCGATCCGGAGAACGCCAATGCCTATTATTGCTACGGCCGTGCCTGCAAGGACGCTTATGAGCTCGGTGAGGAGGAGGAATTCGTCGGACGCTTTAAGGCGGAAGCTTTGGAAGCCTTTGAAATCGCGACGATCAAGAATCCGCAGCTGGCGGAGGCATACTATTTTTTGGGCTACGCCTATGTCAATATGGGACTCTATATCAAGGCAAAGCTGACCTGGGAGGAATATCTGAAGCTGACGGAGGGACGCACTGAGGCAGGCATGGAGGATTTACGCAAGGAGATTCGCGGACGGCTCACGCAGCTGGCGGAGCCGGTCAAAATCGAGGAAGCCTATAATCTGGTGCTTTCGGGCAAGTACGAGGAAGGCATCGCGGCGCTTTCTCCGTATTGTGAGAGTGAGTACGCGTCGTGGTGGCCGCTTTGGTTCTATCTGGGAACAGCGCATGAGGTTTTGGAGCACAGAGAAGAAGCGGTGGACTGTTTTAAGCGCGTCCTGCAGTATGCGCCGAGCAATACAGACGCGATGGAAGAGCTGATCAGGCTCTACGAGGAACTAGGCATGGAGGGCATGCGGCAAAAATACAGCAAGAAGCTCGAAATCGTCCGTCAAAACGCGGAGGAGGATCGCAGGCTCGCGGAGAAAAACGCGGCCGCGCGCGCGGAAAAAAAGGCAAGACTGGAAGATGCCCGTGTGACGGACGCCACCGGAAAGTTCAACTGAGGTTTGCGCGCATGGGCGGGCGCATGCTTGCAGCGCAGGCCGTCCGCAGCAACGTACCCGCGCATGCGGGCGCGCAGACTGAGAAAGGAGCGGAAGGTATGAACATTTTAGTGATAGACGGACAGGGCGGCATGATCGGCCGCCAGCTGATTACAGAGCTTCGAGGGACGATGCCGGACGCGGAGATTACCGCCGTCGGGACCAACACGCTGGCAACAGCCAGCATGCTCAAGGCAGGCGCGGACAACGGCGCCACCGGCGAGAATGCGGTCATCGTCTGCACGCGCGGCGCCGATGTGATCGTTGGGCCGATCGGCATCGTGATCGCGGATTCCCTGCTTGGAGAGGTTACCCCGAAGATGGCCGCGGCTGTCGGCGCGAGTCCGGTGCGGAAGATCCTGCTGCCGGTCAACAAGTGCAATAACATCATCGTGGGCACGTCTGATAAGAGTACTTCTGAGCTGATCGCGGAGGCCGTCCGGCGCGTAAAGGCAGAAATCTAGTTGTACGAAAAAAAGAACAGAAATAGCACGTTATGTAAGAATTATCTGGTGTACATTTATACCATTATCGAGTATACTATACATAGGTTGGAATGAAACTTCAAAAATAACAGTGTTCGACAATCTTCGACCTGATTCGACGCGCGGCATAAGGCAGCGCGCCAAAAAACACGCGGAACAGCCGCGTACCATTGATAACATGAGCCGAGAGAAACATGAAAAAAACTATCAGAACTTGATTTTAATTGCCGAAGCAATCATCCTTGTCTGCATTCTGTGCGTGACGGTTTTTGCGTCGGCTTTTTATTCCCTGGACGCGGCGATCTGCGATAAGCTGTATACCAACTTCCGTGGTGTCAGCAACGACATCCGCATCATCGCGATCGATGAGGAAACGCTGGAGGCTTATGGGAATTTCGCGAACTGGTCCAGACAAAAAACGGCGGATCTGCTCCAGCTGCTCTGCGCGGATCAGGAGAACGAGCCGGCGGTAATCGGCGTGGACATCCTGTTTACAGGAGAATCCGACGCGCGCGCGGATGCGCGGCTGGCGGAAGCGGCAGAGAAGGCCTGCCCGATTGTCCTCGCCTCAAATTTAGTCTATCGGGGTTCCACCAAGCAGAACCGCGAAGGTGAACTGTATTACGACACGATGCATGTGGACATGGTGGAGGAACCTTACGCGGCACTGCGTAAAGCGGGACGAATGGGATATACCAACGCCTTTGTCGCGGCGGACGGACGCATCCGATATACCAAGCTTTTTGAAGATCATAACACGAACGCCGAGAGCTTCGCCTGGAGCCTCTATGAAATCTATGAAAACGCGCGCGGCCGGCAGCCGGCACTGCCTCCGACAAACGAGGCGGGACAGCTGCACTTCTTCTATTCCGGACAGGTAGGCGAATTCAGTCACGTTTCCTTAAAAAGCGTATTGGACGGGACTGTTCCGGCAAGTGAATTCAAAGACTGCATCGTGCTGCTCGGCCCTTACGCGCCCGGCTTCCAAGACGCCTACGCTTCCGCGGCGGAACGCGGAAATCCGATGTACGGCGTTGAAATTCAAGCGAATATCATTCAGGCACTGATGGATGGCAAGACTGCGCTGGCGGTACCGGCGTGGATGTATTTGGCGGTTGTCTGTCCGCTGCTGCTAATCTTTTTCTTCTTAGCGCAGCGACAAAAACTCTTGCCAACCCTCCTGACCTGCCTGACACTTCTCGCGCTTCACATGCTCGTAGGAAGGCGGCTCGCGGCGGAGGGATACACGATAACGCAGGCATATTTCGCGCTTCTGATTTTGCTGCTGATCGGCTATTTTATCGTCAAAAAATATCTGATCGAGCAGTACAAAAGGAAAAAAATGCTTTCGGCATTCAAAAAATATGTAGCGCCGCAGGTCGTTGATGAACTTGAAAAAGAGGGAAATTTCGACCTCAAGCTGGGCGGAGAAAAAAGGAAGGTCGCGGTGCTTTTTGTTGATATTCGAGGCTTCACGCCGCTTTCGGAGAGCCTTGAGCCGGAACAGGTGGTCAGCATTTTGAACCAATATCTTGACTTGACCTCCACGAGTATTCTGAATAATTACGGCATGCTGGACAAATTTATCGGTGACGCGACGATGGCTGTATTCAACGCGCCTTTCGACTTGGACGATTATATCTACAAAGCGGTCAAAGCCGCCGCGGATATGAGAGCCGGCGCGGATGTGCTTTCGCGCAAGCTCGCGGAACAGTTCGGCAGGAGTGTCTCGTTCGGGATCGGCGTGAACTGCGGCGAAGCGGTTGTCGGGAATATCGGTTCAGAATTCCGTATGGACTATACCGCCATCGGGGATACGGTGAATACCGCGGCGAGACTCGAAAGCCGCGCGGCGGCGGGAGAGATTCTCATCAGCAAGGCCGTACATGACGCGCTGGAGGGCAGGATTACGACGGAAGAGGTCGGACAGATGGAACTGAAGGGAAAAGCGAAGGCGGTCACAGTGTACCGCGTTCTGGAGATAGAGTAAGAAAGACATACAAAAGAGAAACTAAAGGGAGGTGAAATGGTTGATACCATCGACCAAAAAAACAAAGCGCGGATTTTTCGCGATGTGCTGCGCGGTGGCTTTGCTCATCGGACTCTTGAGCGGCTGCGGCGCCGAACCGCTGAGCGTCGGCGAGGAAGGCGCGGATGACACAAAAACAAGCGCAGGCAGCGCGGCCGAAACCGCGAGAACCGTTGTAGTGCAAGAAACCAACGGAACTACGGTAGTTCTGGACGCTAAAAAAACAAGTACCAACGCTTACAAGGGCATGCATCTGGTAGCGGGCAATGACGTAACCGTACAGAAAATTTCGGATTTGACGATGCTTTTTGACATGGACAAATACATGTACGCGGAGGAAAGCACGCATTTCTGGCTGAGCAAAGCATCGGGAAGCCAGGAAAAGAGCAAGACCGTCATTTATCTTGACGAGGGGCGACGCTGAACCGTATCGTCAATCCTCTGGAGAACGGCGCGGTCTATCAGGTGGACACCCCGAACTCCACCATGGCAGTGCGCGGGACGGTATTCCGCGTAGAGGTGCGCGAGGGCAAAGACGGTAAGATTTATACCTATCTTGCGGTGCTCAACGGCGCCGTCAAAGTGGAACTCAAGACGACCGAAGGCAAGTACAACGGCGTGTCGGAAACCATACCGGCAGGAACAGCCGCGGCGATTCGAGCCGATGAGACCTTTTCGGAATTTATCGGGGGCAGCGGCGGTAAGCACACTGCGCCAATCGATTACGCAGCCTTTCCGGCAGGCACTCTGCGCCAGATCATCGCCTATATCGATGACAATGAAGAGATCGACGCGGACAGAGACGAGTTGGAGGCTTTGCTCAAACAGAAGCTTTCTGAGGCGAATGGCGATGAGAAGCATAAGCACAGTTGGCAGACTGTGACGGTTCGCGAAGCGGACTGCGCGCGGACGGGGCTGCAAAAGACTGTTTGCGCGGTCTGCGGCGAAACAAAGGGGCAAAAAACTCTTCCGCGCGCGGCGCATAAGCTTTCCGGCTGGACCGTCAAAACCAAGGCAACTTGCGAGAGCAAGGGACTGAAAGTCAAGAAGTGCGGCGTTTGCGGCAAGATCATCGAGCGCAGACAGACCGCGGCGCTTGCGCATCAGCCGGGCAAAGCGAAGATTACCGCGCCGACCTGCGTGAAAGCTGGCTCCAAGGTGATAAGCTGCAAGCTCTGCGGCCACATCATCAAAGAGGAAACTCTCACAGCGAAAGGCCACCAGCCGGGCGATTGGGAGATTACGAAGCCAGCAACCTACGGCAAGGAGGGCGAGCGGCGCAAGGTTTGTACCGTATGCGGTGAGGTACTCGAAACCGAAGCCATACCGGCGCTGATTTCCGGCGGTTCGTCCGCTTGCAGCCATCAGGTAAAGAATTGGAATGTAACGAAAGCGCCGACCTGTACCGAAGCCGGCAGCCAGTCCGGAACCTGCAGCGTGTGCAAGCAAAGTGTTACCGCGAGCATACCGGCAACGGGACATAACTGGAGCGACTGGACAATAACAACTGCCGCGACCTGCACAGCAGACGGCGTAGAAACACGCACATGCCAAAAATGCCAGAAGAGCGAAACGCGCGCGATAAAGGCAACCGGACATAAAGCAAGTGGAGAGTGGACAGTAACGAAAGAAGCGACCTGCACAACGACGGGGACGGAAGCAAACTATTGTGCTCATGGATGTGGTACCGTAGTTAGCACGCGAGAAATTCCAAAATTGCCGCATAAGCTCACAGAACAGGCAGAGAAAGCGGCGAGCTGTACGGAAGCAGGACAACATAAGCATTGGAAATGCACTGCTTGCGGCACCTTGTTCGCCGACGAAGCCGGATTAACTGAAACGACAAAGGAGACAGTGACCATAGCAGCAACCGGACATCAGTTGACAAATCATCCTAGAGTTGAAAAAACGTGTACAACGGATGGAACTAAGGAGTACTGGACCTGCAATACATGTCATAAAGTTTTTAGCGATGAAGGCGGTACAAAGGAAACCACCGTAGAGAAAATGAAAATACCGCAAGGACATGAGATAGGAAACGATCCGACAAGCACTACACCGGCAACTTGCGAAGATAACGAAAAGAAATATTACCAGTGCATAAAATGTCATCAAAGCGTCTGCATGGAACAATCCGGAACCAAGCTTGGACATCAGTTTGGTGAGTGGGAAGTCGTAAAAGCCGCAACCGCTACTGAAGCGGGTGAGAAGAAGCGCACTTGCACACGCTGCAATCACACAGAAACCGCGACAATTCCAAAGAATGGCTCTGCGGAAGGCGGCAATAATGCCGGCGGCAGCGGAAACTAAGGCGAGGCAGATCTACTCTGCATAGTACCTGAACCCATATCAAATCATAGAAACAGTACCGAAAGGGGCTGGCGCATAAACGGAAATAACCGTTAGGGCGCCAGCCCCTTTTGTATCAGCGCTCACAAGGAGCCGTTTTTTGCCGCGTGAGAAAGTTTTTTTAGCCGCGTCACTCACGCGCTTCCTGTGTCCGAGGAAGCATCGCGCTACGCGAGCGCGGCGCCGAGTTTCGCGCAAGCCTCCTTCGCCTCATCGTCCGGCGCTTCGTTGCAGATGACATAGTCGCAGGCGAACATCATGCCGGCGTCATCGCAGCGCTTTTCCCATAAACGCATCCATTCGCCGTCTCCCCAACCATAGGAACCAAACAAGGCGATTTTTTTGCCGCGCAGCTTCGGCTCGCAAGCATCAAACATCGGCGCGAACTCAGTTTCTTCCAGTTCTTCCGCACCCATAGAAGGGCAGCCAAAGGCAATCGCGTCAAACTGCGCGACCATATCCGCATTAAAATCCGCGGAGGTGAACACGCTGACATCCGTGCCGGCAGCTTTGGCGCCTGCGGCGACCTGATTCGCCATTTCTTCTGTATTGCCTGTTCCACTCCAATAAACAACTGCTGCTTTACTCATATTCGTTACCTCTTTTCTTTTTTTGTCTGAATAATGACAAAAGCACCTTGCAGCGCGCCGCGCCTCCATGCGCGACACGCGCGCGAAATGCTCTGATTCCGTCATTTGCGCCCTTGTCCTTATTCGCTGTACTGTGTTGTCAGATGAGGCGACGCGCCGTATGGCGCCGCGGCTCTCTCGCCGAATTCCGCGCCTATGCCGCGATCGTCAGCTGACAGACCGTTTTACCCTTTTGAAACATCAGACGATACATCTCTTTACACTTGTCGAATCTGCGAAACGTCTTGCGTGCCTCACATTCATCGCAGTAAACCTTCCAGCAGCCGCTGCATTTGCAATTCCTGCCGTTGTTTTGAATATAGCCCATGACATCGCCGGGCGGGTAGCCCAAAAAGAGACCAATTTCATGCGGAAACTCTCCGGTACGGTTGATACGTTTTGCGAGGTGAGCAATGGCGCTTTCCGGAGAAAGATCATCATAGCCAAGCTTTTTGAGTATGCAGGCAGCAGGTTTGCTCGCGAGATCTCGCGCCAGTTTCTTTTTGCGGTAGACATAGATCAGCGCGCTGCTCGTCGTCTTGCGGATGACGGTTAGGCTGACGCCCTTGATTGCCAGCATGTCATTCAATCGTCGAAGCTGCGCGTGAAGCTCGGCCTCGGAGGCAAAACTATAGTTAAAAAGATTCGCGGTTTTGAGCGACGCCAGTGTCGGCGCGCAGTGATTGATCAGATATTGTTCCATGAAAAGCCCGTGTCCTTTCCTATGTTGATTTCGAATTTTACTTTGCTAACAGCTGCCAAAACGCAACGTGATAAGACCCAAAGGTTTACGCGCTTCTCGCTGCGGCGAAAGCGGCGAATGGTCGTCGGAACGAAGACGCTGAGACGGCTCCAAAAACCAATTGTTGACCCTCTGAGTAGCAGTTAGCGATAGCTAACTACCTGAGAAAACTTTGGCGGGCGATCGGAAACCACCCGCCGGATCGTTTTCAAATGACAATTAAAAATTTAAGCAGCATTTAAAAAATAAATAGTTAGCATAGGCTAACTATACAATATCAAAAAAGATTTGTCAACTGTTTTTTGTCAGCTGCGAAATCTTTTTTGCTGATTTTCTTCGGAAGTAATACGAAGTGAGGCGAAACTGCCTGCACTACCCTTGCATTTCCGTCTGCAAAAGCTCGTCGAGCATTTCGCGGCAGGCTCCGCACTTGTTGCCGATATCGGCTTTTCCACATAGGGTTTTTAAGTCGGTGATATGGTTCGCGCGGATAAAATCGCGCACCTCACCGAGCGTTTTTTTCTTACAGACACAGATCAGATAATCCGCGTTTTTTCCTTCCAAAGCCATGAATCTTGTCCTCCCTTATCAATCTGCTCACCGCGCTTCGATCCGTTTGCTTCGTCCGGGCGCGGGCGAGTCTCTTGTATTATATACCCGCCCGCGGTGCGAATTACACAAAAAACACACCTTTCATTTTTGGGGAAAAGTGGTATAATAATTCTATCGAAACAATACTTCAGAGAGGGATGAATCAAATGATAAAGGTAGATATTTTTTCAGGTTTTTTAGGAGCCGGCAAGACGACGCTGATCAAGAAGCTGATCGAGGAGGCGTACAAGGGTGAGCAGGTCGTGCTGATTGAGAACGAGTTCGGCGAGATCGGCATTGACGGCGGTTTCCTCAAGGACTCCGGCGTGGAGATCAATGAAATGAACTCCGGCTGCATCTGCTGCAGTCTGGTCGGTGATTTCGGCAAGGCTTTGGAACAGGTCGTAGAGCAGTTCCATCCGGACCGCATCCTCATCGAACCGTCCGGTGTCGGCAAGCTCAGTGACATCATCCAGGCCGTCGAAAACCTAGATCTTGCGGATGTGCAGCTGAACGGTTTTACAACCATCGTCGATGCGAAGAAAGCTAAAATCTATATGAAGAATTTCGGCGAGTTCTTTAATAACCAGGTGGAACACGCGTCGTCCATCATTCTCAGCCATACCAAAGGCATGGACGAGGACAAACTCACGCAGGTCGTTGCCTTGCTGCGGGAACACAATCCGCATGCGACGATCATCACGACAGATTGGGACGCGCTGGACGGCAAGAAGATCCTGGCTGCAATGGAAAAGCGCGATACGATTGACGAAGCGCTGCACCATCTGGAAGAAGAACAGGCGCACGCGCACCATCACGATCACGATGACGCATGCGGCTGTGGTCACGATCACGACCACCACCATCACGATGATGATGAGGCATGCTGCTGCGGTCACGAGCATGATCATGATCATGACCATGACCATGACCATCATCATGAGCACGATGATGACGAGGAATGTTGCTGCGGTCACGAGCATCATCACGACCATGAGCATGAACACGAACATCACCACCACGACCATGATGATCACTGCTGCTGCGGGCACGACCATGGACATGAGGGGCATCATCACGCGGACGAGGTCTTTGACAGCATCGGCATCGAAACGCCGAAAAAATATACGATCGAAAAGATCGAAAAAGCCTTGGAAGCACTGGAAGATCCGCACGCTTACGGCTTCGTGCTCAGAGCAAAAGGCATCGTAGAGGGCGAGGACGGACAGTGGATCCACTTCGACTATGTACCGGGCGAACCGGATGTCAGAACCGGCAGCGCGGAGATCACGGGCAGACTTTGTGTCATCGGCTCCAAGTTGGAGGAAGACGCGATCCGCAAGCTGTTTGAAGCGTAGCACTTCACAGCAAACCGGCAAAACAAAAAACAGCAACAAAAGGAGAGAGCCAAATGGCACAGACCAGAGAGATTCCGGTATATCTGTTTACCGGCTTTTTAGACGCAGGCAAGACCACATTCATTCAGGAGACCTTAGAGGACCCGCAGTTCAACGACGGACAAAAGACGCTGATCCTGCTCTGCGAGGAAGGAGAAACGGAGCTTTCTCCGATCAAATTCGCGGCCTCGGGCTGCAAGATCGTGACAGTGGATGAGGAGGAACAGCTCACCGAGAGCTATCTCGCGGATTTGCAGGAAAAACTGCAGTTTGAGCGGGTGGTCGTAGAGTATAACGGCATGTGGCTGCTGGATACGTTCTACAGCGCGATGCCGCCGAGCTGGACGGTCTATCAGGAGATGACCTTCGCGGACGCGCGGACTTATTTGACCTACAACGCGAATATGCGCAATCTGACCGTCGATAAAATGAAATCTACAGAGACGATCGTGTTCAAGCATTTTACGAAGGTGATGGACAAGATGGCTTATCACAAGATTGTCAGAGCCATCAATCGCCGCTGCGATATCATCTACGAATACGGACCGAACGATGTAGAGATCGACAATATTGAGGATCCGCTGCCGTTCGACATCGACGCGCCGATCATCGAGATCGCGGACAAGGATTACGCGGTCTGGTACGCCGATATGACCGAGGAGGAAGCGAAATATTACGGCAAGACCATTCGTTTTAAGGGCAGAAGTCTGCTCGGCGGCGGTCTGAAGGATGACGAATTTGTCATCGGCCGTCACATTATGACCTGCTGCGTGGAGGACATCCAGTTCGGCGGTCTGGTCGCAAAATACAAAGACGCGCAAAGCCTGGAGCATGGCGGCTGGGTCGATATGACAGCGAAGATCGAGCGGGAATACAACGATATGTATCAGAGTGAGGGTCCGGTTTTTCATGTAATCAGCGTGACGAAGATACCGCCGATTGCGGACGAGGTCGCGACCTTCTACTAGGATGCTGCCGGAAGCAGGCACATCTGACCGTAAGGCAAAAAGAGGGCTGCGGCGAGCAAAAAAAAACGCGGCGAATCTGTTTTCCGAAAAAAGGAAGCAAAAGAAGCAATCACCCAAAAGACCGAATAGGAGGAAATGATGACTGTATCGAGAGACTATTTACAGAAGATGGACGCATACTGGCGTGCCGCAAACTATTTGTCCGCAGCGCAGCTTTATCTGCTGGACAATCCGCTTTTGAGAGAGCCTTTGCGCAGAGAGCACATCAAGAAAAAGATCGTCGGCCACTGGGGGACGGTGCCGGGACAGAATTTTGTCTATGTGCATATGAACCGCGCTATCAAGGAAAATGACTTGAGCATGATCTTGCTTTCGGGGCCGGGACATGGCGGCAATTTCTTTGTTTCCAACGCCTATCTGGAGGGAACCTACAGTGAGGTCTATCCGAACGTCGGGCAGGACAAGGAGGGGTTGACGAAGCTGTGCAAGCAGTTCTCGTTCCCGGGCGGAATCTCCAGCCATGTGGCGCCGGAAACGCCGGGCTCTATCAACGAGGGCGGCGAGCTGGGCTATTCGCTCGCGCACGCGTTCGGCGCGATTTTTGACAATCCGGAGCTGATCGCGGCCTGCGTGGTCGGCGATGGTGAGGCGGAGACCGGTCCGCTGGCGACGGCGTGGCATTCTAATAAATTTTTGAGCGCGAAGCATGACGGCGCGGTGCTGCCGATCCTGCATCTGAACGGCTATAAGATCAGCAATCCGACGGTATTTGCGAGAATCTCACCGCAGGAGCGGGAGTGGTTCTTTAAGGGCTGCGGCTGGAAGCCTTATGTAGTCAGCGGCAGCGAGCCGATGGAAATGCACGCAAAGATGGCAGAGGTCGTCGATCAGTGCGTTGCTGAGATCAAGGAGATTCAGCGCAAGGCGCGGGAGGAAGGCGTAACCGAAAGACCGCTTTGGCCGATGATCATTTTAGAGACGCCGAAGGGATGGACCGGACCGAAAGAGGTTGACGGTAAGGTTATCGAAGGCACCTTCCGCGCGCACCAGGTGCCGATCAGCATGGAAAAGGAAGAACATCTGGCGCAGCTGGAGGCGTGGCTTCGGAGTTACCGGCCGGAGGAACTGTTCGGCGACGATTACCGCCTGATCCCGGAACTGCGAAAGCTGGCGCCGGAGGGTGATGCCCGCATGAGCGCGAACCCACATACCAACGGCGGCAAGCTGCTGCGGGATCTGCGCGTGCCGGATTTCAAAGATTACGCGGTCGAGGTGCCGCGGCCGGGCGATGTCAAGACGCAGGACATGCTGGAATTGGGCGCCTATGTCAGAGACGTGATGGTGCTCAACCGCGAAAATCGTAATTTCCGTATTTTCGGGCCGGATGAATCGAAATCCAATCGGCTATATAAGGCATTTGAAGTCGATCAAAGAGATTTTCAAGGGGAAATTTATGAGTTCGACGAGGATCTTTCACATGAAGGGCGCATCATGGACGCCTATCTCAGCGAGCACATGTGCGAGGGCTGGCTGGAGGGCTATCTGCTCACCGGACGGCATGGCTTCTTCGCGAGCTATGAATCCTTTATTCGCGTGGTGGACTCTATGGTCTCCCAGCACGCGAAGTGGCTCAAGGTCTGCAATCAGCTGCCATGGAGACAGAAGATCGCTTCTCTGAACCTGATTCTGACCTCCAATGTATGGCAGCAGGACCACAACGGCTTTACCCATCAGGACCCGGGTATGCTCGACCATGTGGCGAACAAAAAAGCGGATGTCGTCCGCATGTATCTGCCGCCGGACGCGAACTGCCTGCTGTCCTGCTTCGACCATTGTATTCAGAGTAAGAACTACGTCAATGTCATCGTGGCATCCAAACATCCGAGCATGCAGTGGCTGACCATGGATCAGGCTGTGGTGCACTGCACGCAGGGCGTCGGTATCTGGGATTGGGCGAGCACCGATCAGGAGGCGGAGCCGGATCTGGTCATGGCCTGCTGCGGTGATACGCCGACGGTTGAGGCGCTGGCGGCGACGACGATCCTCAAGGATCACATGCCGGAACTGAAAATCCGTTTCGTCAATGTGGTAGATTTAATGAAGCTGCAGTCGAACATGCTGCACCCGCATGGTCTGACCGACGCGGAGTTTGATTCGCTGTTCACCAAGGACAAACCGGTAGTCTTTGCGTTCCACGGCTATCCGAAGCTGATTCACGAGCTGACGCATGGCAGACACAACGAACAGAATTTCTTCGTACATGGCTATCTGGAAGAGGGCACGATCACAACGGCCTTCGATATGCGCGTGCAGAACCATATCGACCGCTTCAGCCTCGTCAAGGAGGCGCTCAAGCATCTGCCGCAGCTTGGAAACCGCGGCGGACATCTGAATCAGGAAATGAACGATCTTTTGGTCAAACACAAGAACTACATCGCTGAGTACGGGCAGGATCTGCCGGAAGTACTCGCGTGGGAATGGCACTAGACGCGGAGAAACGCTTCGGGCAAGGCAAAAAGGACTTGGGCGCAAAGGTTGATCGCAATCCTATGCGCGTTGAGAAACGCTTCGGGCAAGGCAAAAAAGATTTGGGCGCAAAGGAGCGCAAATACGCAGACGCGCAGCCTGCGGCACACGCGGGTGGTAAAGAAAGCAACGAGGACAAAAGTGCGTAAAACGGAATCTGCGATTCCTTTGCACACATGCCTGCCATGCATGGCAGGCGCTTCGCAAGGTGCTTTTGTCGATATTTCCTACATAACAAAAACGGAGGAACAGCATGATTTATACAGATTTTCAGGGAGAAAAGATTTCGCAGCTCGGCATGGGCACGATGCGTCTTCCGGTCGTGGACGGCGATAATGCGAACATTGACGAGGCGGCGGCACTGGAAATATTCGATTACGCCTACAAGCACGGCATCAATTATTTTGATACGGCGTGGGGCTATCACGACGGCAACGCGGAGCTGGTGACCGGCAAGGCACTCAGCCGCTATCCGCGCGAAAGCTTCCATTTGACGACAAAATTCCCGGGCTATGACCGCAATCATTTCCCAAAGGTTAAGGAGATTTTCGCCAAACAACTCGAAAAACTGCAGACCGAATATTTTGATTTTTACTTATTCCACAATGTCTGCGAGTACAATATCGAAAACTATCTGAATCCGGCATTCGGGGTCAAGGAGTATCTGGTCAGCGAACGAGCCGCGGGGCGCATCAAGCACCTGGGCTATTCCGACCACAGCGGTATCGAGTGCTTCAAGCGGTTTCTCGCGGCTTATGAGGATGTCATCGAATTTTGTCAGATTCAGCTCAACTGGCTGGACTGGGATTTTCAGGAGGCCAAGGAGAAGGTCAGAATCTTAAACGAAAAGAAGATCCCGATCATTGTCATGGAACCGCTCAGAGGCGGCACGCTGGTCGAGCCGGCAGGCGGCGCGGAAGCATCTTTTCGTTTCCTGCAGTCGATCCCGGGTGTTGTAACGATCCTCTCAGGGATGTCAAATTTGGAGCAGATGCAGGAGAATATCCGCATTTTTGAAACGGACGCGCCGATGGACGACGCTGCAAAAGCAGTGCTGTTCGAAAAGGCGAAGAAGATGACAGAAGGCGTGCCGTGTACCGCATGCCGTTACTGCACGACCTACTGTCCGAAGGGCATCGATATTCCGTACATGCTCAATCAGTATAATCAGATTACTTTCAATCCGGAGGGATTGGCATGGTACACAAGCATGGCGATCGGCGGCGTAGAAAAGGGCAAGAAGCCTTGGGACTGCATCGCCTGCGGCAGCTGTAAGGAAGTCTGTCCGCAGCAGATCGACATCCCGGGCTATCTGTCGAAGCTGTCGACGAAGCTGAAGGAAGCGTAAGAACATAAAAAACGACAATTGGTATAGGACATAGGAAAGAGGCTGCTGCATGACACGGCAGCCTCTTTCTTTTCACAGCAGCACGAAACGAGGTATACATCATGCTAAGAAACAGAAGAGGATTTGCAAGGATCAAAGCGACCATTTTGCTTGCCGTTTTGATTGTTGTTCTCGCGGTCGTCGGGGTGACGTTCCTAAAGAACAGACAGAATACGGTGATTCTTACAAGCAGCACATTGGAAAAGGTCGTAGCGGTGAGCGATATCAATGTTACAAGATTTCCGTATGAGGGTGTCGCTGATATCAAAAACAAGGACGGGAAGCATCTGTACTACGTCAAATACGCAGCGACGGTAACTGCTTCCGCGGATATGAGCAAAATGACCTTCGACATCGACAACGAAGCGAAGACGGTACATCCGATCTTACCGGAAATACAAATCAAGCAGCCGGTTTTGGATGAAAAGCAGTTTTCTTTCATGCCGGATGATGCCAATATTGATTTAAAGACGGTTATAAAAACCTGCAAAGTTGATGTCGTCAAAGAAGTGAAAGCGGATAAAAATCTGTACAGTGTTGCCGAGGATAATCTGAAGCAGGCAGTGACCGGACTGATCATGCCGATCGCCGAGGCTGAAGACTACGAAATCGTGTGGGAATAAGGGAGGGCGCATTATGAAAAAGAAAAAAATTTATCGGTGCTTGCAGCAGTGCTGATGACAGCTTTCCTGCTCTGCGGCTGCAGTCAAAGCGCGAAGGAAGAAATTTCTCTGGCAAAAGCGCAAAACGTCGCGGAGCTTGCCACAATGAAAGCATATTACCATAATGTTGCGGAGCTGAGCAAAGAAAAAAATAAAAGCTGGTTTAACATTATTGACGTCGGATATAAAAAAATGTGGATAGAATACACCGGAACCGTAGAGCTTGGCATTGATGTAAATAAGCTTGAGATCGCAAGCCCAGACAGCAAGGGCGTGGTTACGATCAAGATCCCACCGGCGACCGTTCTGGGTGATCCCGACATTGATGCAGACAGCATGCAGCCGCTCCTGACGGATACCGGATGGTTTACAAAGATCACCGCGGAGGACAAAACCGCGACACTTGCCAAAGCGCAGCAAACGATGAAAAAAACAGCAGAGGCGGACAGTCTCCTTCTCGGACAAGCACAAGACCGTGCGAAAAATCTGCTCGAAAGCTATATCAAAGGCGTTGGTGAAGCATTGGGTGAGACATACACGGTAGCGTGGGAAGAAGTCGAATAAAAAGCAGACAGGATAGTCTCACATGTAGAAAGCGGGGGAAATTATGTATACCTTCAGAAAAGGAACAAAAGACGACATTCCGCAGATTGCACAGATTTACGACCATATTTTAACGGAAGAAGAGAGCGGCAGAACAGTTATCGGCTGGG
>URWB01000002.1 GCA_900551415.1 uncultured Eubacteriales bacterium | reverse complement strand
CACCGCGAAAACCGCGCTCAAGCAGTGCAAATACGCGAGCAGAACCTGGGCGAAAGGGAAATAGGACCCGCACAGGCGGGTGCAGGTTGGCTCCGGCCAGCCGGAATCCCCGGACACACAACAAGATCACAGGACATCAGTGATTTCAGGAACAGAAATTGATGTATATGGGAACTGCAGAGTGGGTGTAAACTCTGCAGTTTCCCTGTTTTTTATGCAGGAAATATCGCTTGCGATGTTTCCTGCATATCGACAAAAGCACCTTGCGAAGCGCCTGCATGCATGCCAGGCATGGGTACAAAGGAACCACAGGTTTCGTACGCGCTTAAGTCAGAAAAGAAAACTTCCGGAGGCGACACACATTTGCCGATTGTTTCATATGATATCATGTGCTTACACAGGGCGTGTAGGCAAAGCAAATATCCAATGGAAAGAAGTAGGTGAAATTTATGGGAAACAATTGTAATCTCTTAGGCGAAGGCGGCGTAGATACCAGCTTGTTGTTCTTCTTCCTGCTTTTAGTGATCATTTTCTGCAACTGTTACAACTAGACACTACATGCATGAACCGCAGGCGGCTGTCCGAGAGGATGGCCGCCGTTTTTTCGACAAAACGCGGCAATTTGTGATTTTCCTCAGCATGCGAACGCAGACGCGGCACGCGGTTTCACCCAAAAGTTTAGGCAGGTTTACCCACTTGGGTAATTGAAAAGCTCGCGCGAACCGCATAGGATGGCATTGTACATAGGACATGTACGCATTTATTTCAAATTTTATAGGTATAGGAGGATTTTATTATGGGTAAAAAAATTCCTATGTGGCAGACGGTCTTAGTCATGCTGGTCATGATCGGTCTGCTGGTTTGGTCCATCGTCAAGGACGCGGGCGGCGAACCGCATATCGCGTTGATACTCGCAGCTGCGTTCGCGGGTATCATCGCGTGTCTGAATGGTTGGAAGTGGGCGTATTTGGAGCAGGGAATCCTGGCTTCCATCAACCGCTCGATGCAGGCAATTCTGATTCTGGCGATTCTCGGCGCGATTATCGCTTCGTGGATGGCGGCCGGAACGATTCCTTCGATGATGTACTACGGCATTAAAATCATCAGTCCGAAGGTATTCCTGGTAACGGCCTGTATTCTCTGCTGTATCGTTTCGCTGGCGACCGGTTCATCCTGGTCAACCGCAGGCTCTATGGGTGTGGCACTGATGGGCGTCGGCGCGGCGCTGGGGTTCCCGGCCGCGATGACAGCCGGCGCGGTAGTATCCGGCGCGTATTTTGGCGACAAAATGTCTCCGTTATCGGATACGACGAATCTGGCACCCGCGATGGCAGGCGCGACCCTGTTCGGACATATCAAACATATGGTTTATACGACTGGTACATCCCTGATCATCGCGTTGGTGGCTTATGCGGTCATGGGCTTTATGCACGCGTCGAGCAACGAGCCGGACATGTCTGTCATGCAGGAAATTCTGGATTTCATCGCGGCATCCTCAAATATCAGTCTTTTGACACTGATTCCGCCGCTGTTCGTTATCATCGCGGTCGCGATGAAGCTTCCGGCGATCCCTTCGCTGGTCGGCGGTGCGCTGCTGGGAGTTCCGCTGATGTTCTACAATCAGGCCGCTATCGAAAACGCGATTGGCGACAAGGTCATCAACAACGTATTTTCCATTATGAATAACGGAATTTCTTTGGGCATTGTGCCGGAGGACGCGTCTCCGGTTATCTTGAAGCTCAGTGACCTCCTGTCCTCTTCGAGCGTGCAGGGCATGATGTGGACAATTTCCATTATCTTAGCGGCCATGTGCTTCGGCGGCATTTTGGACTGCACCGGCATGATGGCATCTGTCGCCGCGGTCTTCCTCAAGGTTGCGAAAGGCAGAGGCGGTTTGGTGCTTTCGACAGAACTGATGTGCATCATTACCAACGCGGTATGCTGCGACCAGTATTTATCCCTGGTACTGCCGGGCAGAATGTTCAAGGAATCTTTCGAGGATATGCGGCTGCGTCCGGAAAATCTTTCGAGATGTCTGGAAGACGCGGGTACGATTACATCCAACTTCTTCTCGTGGAATACCTGCGGCGCAACCATGAGAAACTTTTTAGGCGTGGATTCCAGCTATATTCCTTACGCGATTCTGAACTGGCTGAATCCGATTGTATCGATATTCTACGGTTACGCGGGCATTACGATGACCCAGCTGTCGGAAGAAGAATATCAAAAAATCCTCAACGAAAGAGAAGCGGAAAAGCAGGCGGCTCTCAAGGCACTGGAAGCTTAGCTCTGATTGAGAAAGTCCTCCCGAAGGTGAGGGAAATAAATAAAGACGAAGGAGTCGGGCGCGCGCGTCCGGCTTTTTCGTTGTGCAGGAAATATCGTTTGCGATATTTCCGGAATCCAGGCAAAAGCACCTTCAAAGCGCCTGCCATGCATGACAGGCATGTGCGCGAAAATCCGAGGTTGGTTATCTGCTTTTGTCTCGCCAAAAAAGCCGCGCGATTTGTTAAAACAATGCCTAAACTTTCCAAAAAGACTTCTAAAGCGGGAAAATTGTGCTAAACTGAAAATGACAGAAAGGTTGTGTGTAAATAAAGAAAGGAAGCCCGAAATGAAGTCCGATATGATGAAGTGGCTGCTTCTGGTGCTGCTGTTTCCGCTTTGCGATTTTGTCTTTTACTTTTTGTCGGACGCGCTGGGCGAAGAACCGGCCACATGGTTGTCCGCGGCGGAAAATCTGCCGAAGCTGGCCTTGGCTTACGCGATTCTGCCCGTCAAGCGGGTTCGCGCGGGCAAAAACAGTCGGCCGGCCGGAGAAAATTCACTCAGCGAGGAGGAACAGTTGCAGCGGCTTTCGAAGGTTTGTGGTCTCAGTGAGCGTGAGTCTGAAATTGCCAAACTGATTTTTGAAGGAAAGAATAACAAGGAAATGGCAGAACTCTTGTATTTATCGCCGAATACGGTGAAGGTACATGCGTCAAATCTTTATAGGAAGCTTGGCGCGTCGAACCGTGTGCAGGCAGTGCAGATTCTCGGCGGGAAACGGCCGCCCGCGGAGGGAGTTCGCCGCGGCGCGTGAAGGGGAGCGGGCGCGGCGCGTATGGTTTGGAACGCCGCGCCCGCTCGGAGATCGGCGATCCGGAAGGAAGGCGCGAATGAACGCGCCTTTGACAGGACGAACGGCAGGTGCTTTCATACAGGGAGAGCACCTGCCGTTCACATAAATAGATAATTCGCGGCGCGGGGCACGCGTCACGCTCGCGCGCATCCGGCCATTTCTCACCGCGCGGGTTCTTACGGATCTTCGCGTCGCGAGGCACGCGTCGCTCGCGCGGTCAGCGTTCTTTTTTTTGCTTGATGGATTCACTTTCCAAAAGATCGCCGCGAACGGAAGCGCCGATGTCGTTCTGCATGACGGCGCCGAAACCGATGGAAGAAGTTCCGTATTTTTTTCGCACTTCATCCATCGCGAGTTCCACCCGCTCCGCGCGCTCGCGCGCTTCGGCACTTCCACCCAAAAAATCCAGCTGCTCGGCGCTGCCCTCGTGAACGAGATTAATGGCTGTCACAGTTAAGAGTCTGATAGGTTGACCGATTTGCCAGGAGGCTTGCAAAATCTCCATCGCGGCGTCAACGAGCTCACTAACAAGATGTGTCGGCCGCATCAATTGTTTCTGCCTGGAAATCGTCTTGAAATCCGGACTTTTGATATCTACCTTGACACCGCAGGCCTTGCGGCCCGCTTTGCGCAAGCGGGTCGCGACGGTATCGCTGAGCGCCGTCACCGCGGTCAGAATTTCATCCAAAGTATAGAGATCCTTACGAAAAGTGCTGCCGTTGCCGATGGATTTGATTTCTTCCTCATCGGTAAAGCGGCGGACCGGACTCTCATCCAGACCATTGGCATATTCCCAAAGCTGACGGCCGGATTTACCGAGAAACGTTTCCAAAAACGCGGGCTGCGCTTCCGCGAGCGCGCCGATGGTGCGGATGCCGTGCTGTGCGCATTTTTGCGCGGTCGCGGGGCCAACGGTAAAGAGTTCTCGAATCGGAAGCGGCCAAAGCAGCTCACGAAAATTTTGCCGGGTGATCTCGGTCGTGGCATCCGGTTTTTTGTATTCGGAGCCCATCTTGGCAAAAATCTTGTTGAAGGATACACCCGCGGAGAGCGTCAGTCCCAATTCCTCCTTGACAGAAAATCGAATGGTGTCGGCAATTTCACGTCCGCTGCCGAACAAACTTTGACTGGCGGTTACATCGAGCCAGGATTCATCGATACTGAACGGCTGCACCAAATCCGTGTAGCGGCAGTAGATTTTGTTGATTTCGGCGGCGTAATGGCGGTATTTTTTCATATGCGGCGGCACCAGAACGAGTTCCGGACATTTGCGTCTGGCCTGCCAAAGCGTTTCGGCAGTGACGATGCCGTATTTTTTGGCGGGTTCGTTCTTCGCGAGAATAATTCCATGGCGGCTGTCCGGATCACCGCAGACCGCCATCGGCACGTCGCGCAGCTCAGGACGTTCCAAAAGTTCGACGGACGCAAAAAAACCGTTCATATCGCAGTGCAGAATGACACGATCCTGCGCGGCGCCGGCGCTCGAATCTGAATATTTTTTTGAATAATCTTGTGCAGTCATCATGCGCGATATGCCTCCCTTCTGCGATTTTTTTCGGAAAAATGCAATGCGTTTTGTATAACTTAGTATAGCACAGTTATGTGGTTTTTGTGAAGAGTTTCCGCCTTTCTTGACTTGCAGGCGATTTATTTGTATAATATTAAAGCAAAAGTGTGCGGCACGAAAGCGAATTTCGCGGTTTTCTGCGTGCCTGTGCCGCGGTGCGGACCGCGGTGTTTCGCAAGGTACTTTTGTCATTGCTCCGAAAATCCTTGCAAAGAAATGGAGGACAACACAGTGAGAATTTTGACGATGTTGACAGGCATTCTTTTTATGGGTGCCGGTGTATTTTTGATAGCGAACAGTGGCATCACCTTTTTATCCGTTGCGTTTCCGACCGGCCTGGCGTTTATGATCGCGGGCGTGGTCGAATGCCTTTCCTACAGCAGCTATCGCGGCGACAACGAGGAAAGAACCTGGATTCTGATCGATGGCACGACCACATTCATGCTTGGCGCGCTGATCATTTTAAACAAGCTGACCGCGGACGCGGTCATTCCGGCGGTGCTGGGCTTATGGGTTATTACGACAGGCATCCGCAATTTTGTACGCGCCTGGGAAAGAATCGAAGAACGCAAGCATGACTTCTACGATCATCTGATCATCGGACTTTTGAATCTGGTCTGCGGCTTGTATGTTTTCTTTGACAGCGACATTCTCAATCTGCAGACGATGATGATGGTTGGTCTGTGCGTCGTTGTGCAGGGCATCAACATTCTGCACGTCGGCTCGACGATCATCATTCAAAAGCCGGATTTCCTCAAGACCAAGGCCGAAAAGCTGGAGGCCGCGGCAGCCAAAGCCGCAGAAGCGCATGTAGCGGCCAAGGAGGCCATCAAGGCGGTCAAAGAGGCGAAGGCGGAGGTACGCGTGATCGAGGCGACGCCGGAGGAAGTGCTGGATATTACGGTTGCGCCGAAGCCGGGTACCGGAGAAAACGAGAACACGGCGAGCGACAGCACGTCGGATCTCGCGGCAGCGCAGACGGGCAGATAATTCTTGGAAACGCGGTTCCTTTCAGACGGACTGCGGATAAACTGCGGATAGAAAAAGGAAAACGCGAGATGGAAAAATTTTGGGATATTGCTGTCATTGGCGGCGGCGCGGCGGGACTTGCGGCCGCGATTGAAGCAAAGCGAACCGCGAAGACCCTTTCGGTTTTGCTTCTGGAAAAGAATGCGTGTCCGGGCAGGAAGCTGTCCGTCACAGGAAACGGGCGCTGTAATCTTTCCAATCGCGCCTGCGCGGAGCAGGAGACTGTATTGCGGTTTTTTGAGGAATCGGGCGTCGCGATACGCGAGGAGGTCGGAAGGCTGTACCCATATAATGAGGACGCGCGCGAGCTAACCGCACTTTTGACGGAGAACGCGCGGCGGCTGGGCGTAAAAATACAAACCAATCATGAAATCCAAAGCATGGAAGCTCTTCCGAAAGGTGGCTTCCATCTTTTCGTTACCAATGGGGCATCGCCTATCCGCGCACGCAGGATCCTGCTTGCGACCGGTGGGAAATCCTACGGGAATTTGGGCAGCACAGGAGACGGCTATCGCTTTGCCAGAGCTTTTGGGCATCAAATTATAACGCCGGTTCCCGCGCTGACGGGGATCGAGGTAGTCGAACCTGTCTCCGCGCTGAAAGGCATTCGCGCGAAAGCAAAGGTCAGTCTGTGGCGCCAGGGGCAGCCTTGCGTACAGGAGGCGGGAGAGGTACAGTTTCGCGAAGATGGTTTGTCGGGCATTTGCGTGATGAATCTGTCCGCGTATGTGAAACCGCAAAAGCGCGAAGGGCGCAGCATACAGGAGGCGTTTCGCGATTACCGGCTGGAACTCGATCTGGTGCCTGATTTTGACGCGGCCGCATTGCTGGAGCTGTTTCATCACCATCTGCGGTATCCGGGCGCGCGAGGCTTTGATTTGCTCAAGACGCTGGTAAAAGCGCCGCTCGCGGCGATGGTACTCGAACGCGCCGGTATTGCGCCGGAGATTTTGGCGACGGAGCTTACGGCCTCACAGCTGTCGCGAATTATTGCGGAGCTGCAGCAGTTCACGCTGACGGTGAAAGGGCTTAAAGGCTGGAATGAAGCGCAGGTAACCGCAGGAGGTGTATCGGAGTCTGAGGTTGACAGCCGAACCATGGAATCCAAGTTGGTGCAGGGACTGTATTTTGCCGGCGAGGTGATGGAGTACGCGGGGCCTTGTGGGGGCTATAACCTGCACTACGCATGGCTGACAGGGATTCGCGCGGGTCGCGCGATGGCGGCAGTGCCGCTTCCCTGACCGTATTTCGGCCGTTTGCGCCGAAAGAGATAAATATTTGTAGATTAAGGAAAGAAAATCGCAATGTATCGTATTCATCAAATCAAATTGAAGCTTGGAGAATCCACAGATTGCTTGCCGCAAAAAATCTTAAAACTGATTGGAAATCGGGAACTGCTGATTTCTGAGTGGCATATTGTCAAAGAATCCATCGATGCCAGAGATAAGAAGCATATAAGGCTGGTGTATTCTGTCGATTTTACAGCAGTCTATAAAAAGAATCCAAAGAAGCAGGCGCGGCTCGCGGCGAATCCCAAACTAAAGCTGGAAGAAGCACCGAATCTGGCTTATGTTCCCGCTGTTTATGAGGGGGAGACGTGTGCGGCGGAAGACGAAAATCGAGCTGAAGAGCCCTCGACACCCCGGAGCTTTCGCGAGAATCGCTCCGGCATTAAGGAGAACGAAAATCGAGCTGAAGAACCATTACCGCCCGCGCGGCAGGCTCTGAAACCGGAACGAAAGCTGCAGCAAGATCGAGCTGAAGAACCATTACCGCCCGCGCGGCAGGCTCTGAAACCGGAACGAAAGCTGCAGCAAGATCGAGCTGAAGAACCATTACTGCCCGCGCGACAGAATGCGAAACCGGAACGAAAGCTGCAGCAAGACAAGAATCTGCCGACTTCACAAACAGAAATGCCGCAGCCGCGTTCCGGAATGCCGGAGCCCTTACCATCCGCGCGCGTTTTGCGAGATCGTCCGATCATCGTCGGCTTCGGTCCCGCAGGAATGTTCGCGGCGCTGATCTTGGCACAGGCAGGACTGCGGCCGCTGGTGCTGGAGCGCGGGCAGGAGGTAGATGCCAGAACAGCGTCAGTGGAGCGTTTTTGGCGGGAAGGAACGCTGAATGAGCAGTCCAATGTACAGTTCGGTGAAGGCGGCGCGGGTACCTTCAGCGACGGCAAACTGACGACGGGTATCAAAGACGCGCGGATTCGCAAGGTGCTGGAGGAATTTGTGGCAGCCGGAGCGCCGAAAGAAATTTTATACAAGCAGAAGCCACATATCGGGACAGATGTGCTGCGCCTGGTTGTCAAAAATATTCGTGAAGAAATCAAGCGTCTCGGCGGAGAGGTACGGTTTAATACGTTGGTGGAGGACTTGCGTGTGGAGGACGGGCGCGTCAGCGGTGTGATCTGCGCGCAGGACGGCGCGGAAACTGACCATGAATCCGGCGCACAGCCACAGGAACAGAACTGCGGAGACCTTGCGCCTAAACTTGCGCAAAATTCAGAAGACAGCCGCGGAGCTCGCGCATTTCAAGACACGCAGCCTCCTGCGAACGGAGGCGGAGACCTTGCGCCTCAAAACGCTCAGAAATCAGAAAACGGCTGCGGCATTCCTACACGTTGCCTCCCTTGCCAAACGGTCATCTTCGCCATGGGACACAGTGCGCGCGACACATTTCGCCGTTTACGCGCGCGTGGCATTGCGATGAGTCAGAAACCATTCTCTGTGGGTGTGCGTATCGAGCATCCGCAGGATATGATCGATATCGCGCAGTATGGCGCGCCCGGACGGGAACTGGGACTGCCGCCCGCAGACTATAAATTGAGCTGGCGCTGTGAAAACGGACGCGGCGTGTATACCTTTTGTATGTGCCCGGGCGGGAAGGTGGTGATTGCCTCTTCACAAGCAGGCGGCGTGGTGACCAACGGGATGAGTTATCATGACCGCGCCAGCGGCATTGCCAACAGCGCGCTGCTCTGCGATGTGCGAACCTCAGACTTTGGCAGTGATGACGTGCTGGCGGGAGTAATCTTCCAAGAAAAATTAGAGCATCAGGCTTTTCTTGCGGGAGGCAGCAGCTATGCGCCGCCGCGTTGCACCTGGGGTGAGCTGCGCAATGGACAGGCGCCGCAAGTAGAAAGCTGTCTGCCGAATTTTGCGGTTGCCGCGCTGCGGGAAGCTATGCCACATTTGGGACGCAAACTGCAAGGATTTGACAATCCGGATGCCATGGTGACTGCGGTCGAAACTCGCAGTTCGTCTCCGGTTCGTTTCGCGCGTAACGCGGATTACGAGGGAGCCTGCAGCGCGGCGGCGGGTACAGCTCGTTCAAAGTTTGCAGGAACACCGCACTATGCAGCGGATGCAGTGATGCTTGACGCATCTACGCGGGAAACCGGCATTTCGACAAACGCGCCGCACCATGCAGCGGATGCCGTGATGCTTGACGCAGCCATGCCGGAAACCGGCATTTCGACAAACGCGCCGCACTATGCAGCGGATGCCGCGCCATGTGATAATTCCATGCCGACAGTCGGAAACGAGACAGAACCTGCGGACGGAAAGACCTTGATCGGCTTTTATCCTTGCGGCGAAGGAGCAGGATACGCGGGCGGCATTATGTCCGCAGCAGTCGATGGTATCCGCGTTGCCGAGACCATTATCCGCAAATGGAAACCCCTCTATCTGTAACTCACATCCCGAGCTGCGCTGAAAAGGTTAATTGCTTTCGTCGCTCGCGTGTTTGCGCCGCTTTTTGGGTAAAAAATGCCTCAAAGATGTAACGCGCTCGGTTTTGTTTCAGATGCAGATGTAAAAAATAGGTACAAGTTCGCCTATCATTGTTTCGAATAATAAGATAATTGGATAAAATTTAGTTCTTTATACAATTTCACGAGAGAGCCACGGGAATTTCATACATTTTTTCCTGGAGATTTATGGGGTGCGCCAAAAAAACAGGTGAAGCATTACATCTTTTTGAGCAAAAAAGCCGAAAATGGGAACTTTCACTTGATAATGCCGGCGCAGCGTGCTGAGATTGTTACGCGCACATCTCTCCTGCATGAGCGCAACGGCGCAGCGTGAAGAGACTGCTTCCCTTGATAGTGCCGGCGCAGCGTGAAGAGACTGCTTCACTTGATAATGCCGGTGCAGTGTGAAGAGACTGCTTCCCTTGATAGTGCCGGCGCAGCGTGAAGAGGTTGTTACGCACACATGCCTTCCATGCAAAGAAGGCACTTCGTAAGGTGCTTTTGTCGATATTCCGGAAACATCGCAAGCGATATTTCCATACGTAGTAATGAAAAGGGCTGCCTGTTAACGGTTATTTTCCGTTAGAGGGCAGCCCTTTTGTGAATTATTCGCGTGAAATCCGCCAAATCTCTGAAAAACACAGTCCTCAGCCTGTGAAACAGTTGGCGGAAGCTGAGACGTATTCGCCAAATCGAGGGAAAGAGTCAGAGCTTCTAAAATGAATACAGTTTCACATCAGATACGGGATTCGCCAAATCAAGGGGAACTGTCTTCGGAAAGCGCGTGTCTTCGGAAAGCGCGGATTAGATTAAAGCCGCGGTGATCAGCGCCATCTTGTAGACTTCATCCGCGTTGCAGCCGCGGGACAGGTCGTTGATCGGGGCGTTCAGACCCTGCAGAATCGGGCCGTAAGCATCGAAGCCACCCAAACGCTGCGCAATCTTATAGCCAATGTTGCCCGCGTTGATGTTCGGGAAGATGAAGGTGTTTGCATAGCCTGCAACCTTGGAACCCGGTGCTTTGAGCTGGCCGACTTCCGGAGCAACCGCTGCGTCAAACTGTAATTCACCGTCAACGGCAAGTTCCGGATGCGCTTCCTGTACGCGGATCGTCGCATTGCGCATTTTGTCAACGGTTTCACCCTTGCCGGAACCCTTTGTGGAGTAGGAAAGCAGCGCAACACGCGGTTCAATACCAAAAATCTCGGCAGTGTGCGCGGTTTCTACGGTGGATTCTACGATTTCGTCTTCGCTCGGGTCGATATTGATTGCGCAGTCAGCCATCGCGAGCTTTTCCTCGCCGCGCATCATAATAAAGCAGGAGCTTACGGAGCTGATGCCAGGCTTGCACTTGATCAGCTGCAGCGCCGGGCGAACGGTATCCGCGGTGGAGTAAGTCGCGCCGCCGAGCAGACAGTCAGCCTTGCCCATCTTTACCAGCATCGTACCGAAGTAGTTGCCCTTGGAAAGCGCTTCGCGGCACTGCTCGTCTGTCATTTTGCCCTTGCGCAGTTCTACCATTTTAGCGGCCATTTCGTCCATGCCGTCATAAGCCTTCGGGTCGAGAAGCTCCGCACCGGTGATATCGAAACCGCCGTCAGCAGCCGCTTTTTTGACTGCCTCTACTTCGCCGAGCAGGATTACCTTCAATGTTTTAGCAGCCAGCAGCTTGCTTGCTGCAGAAAGGATACGCGCATCGGTACCTTCAGTGAAAACGATTGATTTTGGATTAGCCTGCAGTTTTTTTTCAAATTCCTCAAAAATTGCCATTGTGTGAATACCTCCTATAGTTTGTACGGGAAAACCCAGAAATAACATGTGTTGTAATGGTCCTAACCTTGCAGCAACGCCGCAAATAGAATCGATGGAACCATTCGTCCGGACGCTGAGCGGCTCTGCTGGGGCCTTTGGCTCCACATCGCCTTCGCTCGGACATCTGTCTTTCATCAGCTCTGCGTTCGCCTTTAGCTCCGCATCGCTGTGACAAGGACATTATACCACCTTTTCAACGCTTTGCAAAGGTTCTGCGCGAGGTTATTTATTTAACAAGACAGTCGCCGGTCATCTCCGGCGGAACCGGCAGATCCATCAGGCGCAGCAGGGTCGGCGCGATGTCAGCGAGCTTGCCGGAGTCCTTGCCAAACACAGCCGGTTCCGCGCTGATATGTACCAGTGGAACCGGATTGGTCGAGTGCGCGGTGACCACATGACCGTTTGCGTCGAGCATTTCGTCGGCATTGCCATGATCCGCGGTCAGCAGGATCTGTCCGCCCGCATTCAAGACCGCGTTCACGATCTGCTGTACGCAGCCATCCAGTGTTTCGATGGCTTTCACCGCGGCTTCAAAGACACCGGTGTGACCGACCATATCGGCATTCGCGAAGTTCAAAATGATGACATCGTATTTGGACGATGCGATTTCCTTGATGACTTGCGCGGTAACCTCCGGTGCGCTCATTTCCGGTTGGAGGTCATAGGTCGCGACCTTTGGAGACGGAATCAGCACGCGATCTTCCAGTGGGTTTGGCTGCTCGACGCCGCCGTTAAAGAAAAAAGTCACGTGCGCGTATTTTTCGGTTTCGGCGATGCGCAGCTGATGCAAGCCGAGTTTCGATAAGTATTCTCCTAAAGTATTGGTGATGACCTGCGGCGGGAACGCGACTTCGACGTTCGGAATGGTCGCGTCGTACTGTGTCATGCAAATATAAGTAAGATTCTTTATCTGCTTTCTGCGGGAAAATCCGTCAAAGTCAGGATCAACAAAGGCGCGGGTCAGTTCTCTGGCGCGGTCCGGGCGGAAATTGCAGAAGATGATGCTGTCCCCGTCCTGCACGGTCAGTGCAGCGGCGGCACGTTCCTCGGCCGTCTCTGCGGCATTTGCGGGCGCGAAGTTCGGAGAAATGCCGTTTTTGTCCACTGCAGTCTGTACAGACGGTTGTATGCTTTCGGCACGCAAGGTTTTTGGTGCTGCATCCCCGCCTGTGGAATCGCTGGCGCAGCAAAGGGTCGGTTTGATAAACTCATCGGTTTCTCCGGCATCGTAGGCTGCCTGCACAGCCGCTTCCGCGGAAGCGGCCTTTCTGCCGGAGCCAAGCGTCAGCGCGTCATAGGCAAGCTGCACGCGATCCCAGCGCTTGTCGCGGTCCATCGCGTAATAACGACCGGAGACGACGCCGATTTTTCCCAAGCCGAGCCGGGCAAGATAAGCCTCCAATTCCCGCACGAAACCGAGCCCTGAGGTTGGCGGAACATCTCTGCCGTCCATGAAACAATGCACGACGACTTTTTGCAGACCGCGCATTTTCGCGAGCTTGAGCACTGCTTCGATGTGCGAGATGTGGCTGTGGACACCGCCGTCGGACAGCAGACCGAAAACATGGAGCGTGCCGCCGGTCTCTTTGACATGCCGCACCGCGTGATTCAGCGGAAGATTATCGAAAAAAATCTCGTCCTCGATGGCTTTGGTGATGCGGGTAAGTTCCTGGTAGACGATGCGTCCGGCGCCGATATTGAGGTGCCCGACTTCGGAGTTTCCCATCTGCCCTTCGGGAAGTCCGACAGCGAGACCGCTCGCCGCGAGCTTGATGTGCGGATATTTGGCGAAGATCGCGTCCAGATTCGGTGTCCTGGCGGCGGCAACGGCGTTTCCGTACGCGGAAGGATTGAGACCGAAGCCGTCCAGTATCATCAGCATGGTTGGTCGTTTGTTGTTCATAAAGTATGCCTGCTTTCTGTTTGTTTTTTTGTATGGAGATCGCGCGTGGCTGCCGGCTCACAGCGCGCTTTTTGGCGCGTGCCCGTGAATCTTCGCAAAAGCCGCGGCACGAAAATCTTTCCTCAATATTCTAACAAATTTCGCGAAAAAAAACAACTGCCGCAGTGAAACGGCGAAAACCGGAATACCGCAGTGATTTGCCCGAATTGAGCGGAGCGCGTAAAAGGACAAAAGTGCACATAACGAAATCAGAGATTTCTATGCGCACATGGCGCTCACCCATGAGCGCCACTTCGCAAGGTGCTTTTGTCGTGATTCCGGAAATATCGCTATGCGATATTTCCTACGTAATAACAAAAGTGCTGTCGCTCCGGTCGACTCATTCAATCGACTGTGCGACAGCGCCTTTGACTATCTTATTCATTTCTCGGTTTATCTGCCGCCGGGGTATGGCCCGCTTCCCAAAGCCGATCCGCGACCGGTCCCCATGCCTTCGCGTATTCCGTACACTTGCCGCAAAGATGCTCGCAGGTTTCCGGTGCCTCAAGATCTGTGGACTTCGCACCGGTACGCTTGACGAGTTCCTGCAGGATCTCCGGATTTTCAAGCATTGGACATGGTTTCAGGAAATTATCGTTGAACGGCTGCCCTTCTTTGTATGCCATAAACAGTGGCTGCTGCAGACATTCAAGCAATGACTTCTCCTTAATATTGGCATTGGAATAGTGAATGAATACACATGGCTCTACATCGCCGTTGGCATTGATGTGGCAGTAACGCTCACCGCCCGCTACGCAGCCGTGTACAAATTCGCCGTCGTTCTGGAAGTCGATGGCAAACAACTCTTTGCCGCCCTCGATACCACGGATTTCACGAATTTTATGATACATGTACTCTCTCTGCTCTGGACTTAAAAGCAAATCCGGACTTGCGTTTACGCCTACCGGCATATAATGGAAGAACCACGCGAACACGCAACCCTTATCGATCAGCATATCCAGAAACTCGTCACTGGTAACTGTCAAATAGTTCTGGCTGGTATAGCAGATAGAAACGCCAAACGGAATGTGATGCTCGTGCATCAGATCCATCGCCGCAAGCGCTTTCCGATAATGTCCCGCGCCTCTCCTGCCGTCGTTACTTTCTTCAAAGCCCTCGATGCTGACGGACACGAAGAAATTACCAACCCTCAAAAGATCCTGGCAGAACTTTTCGTCGATCAAGGTGCCGTTTGTAAACGCGTGGAAAGCCACGTCTTTATGCTTCTCGCAGAGACGGATGATATCATCCTTTCTGATCAGCGGTTCACCGCCTGTAAAAAGATAGGCGTAAATACCGAGTTCCTTGCCTTCGGTGATGATCTTATCCATCATTTCGTAGGAAAGATTCATCTTATTGCCGTACTCCGCGGCCCAGCAGCCTGTGCAGTGCAGATTGCACGCGGTCGTCGGATCCATCAAAATAATCCACGGAATATTACATCCGTATTTTTTCTTCATTTTCAGCGATGTCTTGTAGCCCATAAAGCCGGCCTCAAAACCCGCGTTTAAGAGGAAAGTCTTCAAAATGTGCGGATCTACCTCTCTAAGGATTCTCTGCGTATAATGCGTCCATTTACTGTCTGGGTTCTTTGCAAGACTGCGGAGCATCTCGTAAGACGACGCCTCCCAATCATCCCCCATGATTTTTTCTACTTTGTCTACCAAAGGCAGCATCACTTCCGAAAGATCTTGTGTCTGGCTCTTTTTGATAATAGAGTCCAAAGTCATTTCAAATGCTTTTCTTTCTGCGATATGTGCTAAACTCTTTGCCATATAGATTCACCCTTTCTTTAATCATCATTGACTACCCTTTTGTTTCTGTGATGTGTTTTTAATGTAGGAAATATCACTCGCGATATTTCCGGAATCACGACAAAAGCACCTTGCGAAACGACCCTCATGCATGAGCGACATGCATGCATAGAAATCTCAGCTTTCGTTACGCGCTTTTATCGGAACCCACTTTGAAGTTCAAACCTACTCCACTTTATATTATAGTCAATTTCTTTGCGTCCATCCATGGGACAAAGCCTTAAAAATGTCCGATTTTTACACTTCACAGTTTTTTTGTAACTTTTTTTGGACAAATTCCGTATTTTGTCCAAAAAAATAATCTTTCGTTTGCTTATTGTTCTGTATATCCAGTATAATGGTATATAACTCATAGAGAATTATAGTACGTTTTTCGTAGGAAGGAAACCATCGCAATGGCTGATTCGAATATTACAAAACGAGCCTTGGCTGCCGCACTGAAGGAACTCATGGAGCAAAAGCCTTTTTCCAAAATCAATGTCGCGGAAATCTGCGAAAAATGCGGCATGAATCGGAAGAGCTTCTACTATCATTTCAAAGATAAGTATGATCTTGTAAACTGGATTTTTGATATGGATTTTGCAAAGGTTCTGGAAGCGCATGAAAAAAAAGATTATTTTACATGGCCGTTTTTGGAAGCGCTCTGCGAATGTTTTTATGAAAATCGCTGTTTTTATCGCAAGGCACTCAAGATTCGCGAACAAAACTGCCTCATCGACCATTATCGTGAAAAATTAGAGCCCTTCATGCAGGCAGGTATGCGAAAAATTCTGCATGAAACGGAATATATGGATTTTCAGATCAGCTTCTTCGCGGATGCCTTCATCGGTTCTTTGGAACGCTGGCTTTCGGAGAACGACTGCATGCCGGCATCGGAATTGATTATCCGCGTCAAGGCTTGCATCAAATCCTGCGCGGAGATCGCGGAGATTTCGGAAAATGTCGAGCAAAAAAATATCTCTCAATAAACCGGAAGAAAAGGAGATGTCGCGCTGATTGTTTTTTCAATCAGTGCGACATCTCCATATTATCTTTCTTACGGCTTTTTCTCACATTCTTCTGCAAAAATCGATTACTCTATATCTATGCCATGTTCTTTTAATTCAGCTTCGACGAAATCCCTGTCTTTTCTGATTTCTTCCATAATATACTTAATATCTTCTTCTGTAGCTTTTTTCATGTGATAATTCTTTACACAGTTTTTAATATAGGATTTCTTAGCATGTTCCAAATCGTAATTTCTTGCTTTGATTTCAGATGGGTTTTCTGGGAATACAAGAGATTTTCCCGATACCTCTTCATCCGGGTTTCCGAATCTGACATCAATACCGTTCTGTTTCGCGAAAGTCAGCTGTGGCATCACATGCTTTCCCGCACCGGTATATTCTGTTTCCTGTACGATGATCATCTGATCTTCGTCCATTTCCTGCGCAAGTGCGAACGCTGCGGTCAAAGACGTATTTCCGGCAGGGCCTCTCTCATATCCTTCCAGAACTGCTAATGCCTGTGTGATATAGAACACTTCGCCCTGCTTTACGGTAACCAATCTGTCCATATAGCGCAGAGTTCGCGCTGCATTTCTTGGACAGTCAGAACGATCCGGCCATGTTACGAATGGAAGTCCAAATCCTGTGTGTCCGGTTGTACAAGACTTCTTATTGAAATCCTTATCGGATGCCATATGCAGTCCGGACAAATCAATACAAGCACCGTATACCTTCGTGTCATTTGCTCCAGCCTTTCTCAGCCCCCTGGCAGTGCCAGTCAGGTTCCCACCACCGGCATTGGTACATACAACGACATCCGGATCCTTGCCGAATCTCTCCCTGCATTGTTCAGCAATTTCATAACCCAGCGTTTCGACGCCTGCGATGCCGAACGGAGTATACAGGGAGGCATTGAAATATCCTGTATCTTCCAAGAGACTCAGGTGGGTAGTGAACAGTTCCGGACCTACAGTCAGCTGTACAACTTCGGCCCCATATGCCTCGCAGATTCTCTGTTTTTCCAAAATTTCAGGCTGCCCAACTTTTTTGTCATCATAGCATTCCTGTACTACAATGCATTTTAATCCGTGCATTGCAGCCTGCGCCGCTACTGCTGCGCCATAGTTACCGGAAGTTGCAGCGATCACACCTTTGTATCCCAGCTTTTTTGCATGATGTACAGCGATCGATGCTCTTCTCGCCTTAAAGCTTCCGGATGCATTGGCAGCTTCATCCTTAATGAAAATTCTGGCGCCTTTGCCTGCCGGTGCATACTTTCTGGCTAGCGCAGTCAGATTTCTCATTTCGATCAACGGCGTATTCCCTACACCGTGGGATAGTTGGATTTTTCGCATTTCATCCATGGAATATCCAATTTTCCCCATCATTCCTTCGTAGTCGAATCCAATACCTTTATATTCGAATTCGTCATAGTCAATCTTCATTGCGTTCCGAATGATATCATTCTTCCGTGCGTTAATCGCACTGTAAGATTTATCTAATGCCATTATTTGTCACCTCCGAATAATATCTCTTTTAGCTGCAATTCCACCTTTAACAGCTCCGGCTGAAAATCACCATAATCATGGATATATCTTGGGTTTACATCGCAAAGAACGCCTTTCGTGATACGTCCAGTTACAGTTTTTATTTCAATTTCATCACCCATTTCACCATTCTGCTGTGCAATCCCCTTTACCCAGAGTTTCAGATCACACGCCTGCGTATCTGCAGGAACCTGCGGTGCTCTTTGTCCAGCCGGTAAGATAATATTTTCAATTTGTACCCAATCACCTTTTTTAACACTTACCATTACAGCTTACTCCTTTCAAATCAAATCTTTACAGTCTGCGCTTCTTAAGCCAGATATTCCTTTCTCTGCTCTTCCGGAAGCTGATCCATCAGATCGTGGCGACCGGTACCGGTAAAAATACTTGCCATCATGACGACCAGCATTGCAAAACAGTAGAAGCAGCAAGGGATGATTGCTGCTGCGGTCAGCGGTGCTGTACTGTCCGCAGCAAATCCCAACGTGTAAACCATTGCAGGTGTCCAAGGCAAACAGTATACCAAAGTGTTGGATTGTGCATCCAACAGGTTCGCGGTACGGTAAGGGCTGATGCCGTATTTTTTGGATAATGGTTTCGCGAAAGATGCCCCTACAGCTAGGATAGCCGGTGCATTCAAACCCATGATGGCAGAAAGAACAATCACCATAAAGGAGATGGTACCTTCTGCAGATTTTTCACCTCTTGCAATTTTTTCTAGTTTTTCCAGCAGCATGATATCGCCTTCTCCGGCTCTCATGACACTGATGGAGCCAAAGAGCAACAGGGCTAAAATGCATACCTGCAGCATGCTGCTGATGCCTGTGTAAATAACACCGTCAACCACTCTATCCAGCGCTGCAGCGTCGCCATGCACGCCGATAACCGCCGGTATCTCAGCGTTTTCCACATCAATCTGAATAAAATCAAATAATCCGCATACGCATGCGGTCAGGCATCCGAGAACAATGCCGACAGACGTTGCAATAATGATATCACCGGTTTTGATTGCAATGTAAATGGTAATGACGACCGGGATCAGCATAACCAGAGTAATCGGGTCAAACTGATAAGCTTCCGCAGCTGCACTGATGCCACTGCTGGTCATGTTTCCGTAAACAATCGTACAGATAATCGTAATGATTCCTGCTGCCAGTGCATATTTCAGTCTGGATTTTACAACTCCCGGCACATCTACATCCTGTGAAGTTGCGGAACAGATCGTCGTATCAGAGATCGGTGCCAGATTGTCGCCAAAGGCTGCGCCGGAGATGATGACACCAGCCAGCAGCGACGGGGATGCGCCCAGTGCCACACCGGCAGGATACAGCACGCCCATGCCTGCCGCAATGGTACCAAAGCCTGTACCTGAGGCTGTTGCAAACAAGGCCGCAGCTAAAAAAGTGATAACCGCAAATGTCGTCGGTCCTACACCGATGTCGGCAGCTACACCTGCAATGCCGTTTGCTAAACCGGACATTCTCAGGATTCTGGAAAATACCCCGGCAAAGATCCAGCATACGACCGGGATGATAGCCTCTCTGCTTGCCATGCCGTCAATAACCGCGTCTGCATACTGCTTCTTATCCTTCGCGAAAAAGAAAGGAATCAAGATTGCAGTAAAGGCCGGCACCCAGAGCGCGCCGTCTGAAATGGACTGCCAAACAAAGGTAGTCATAATGATCATAACGATAAAGATAATGAACGGCAGAAATGAAACTCCTGCTCCACCATAGAATTCTAACTTTTTCTTTTGCATGATTTCCTCCTTACATTACGATTGCGTATAAGTACTGTATTTTTTGACAAAATTATGTTACGCAATTATCGTGCCACATGTTTTTTTGAGGAAACATTGCAGAGATTTTTCGTCCTGTTCACTGAAATTTCAAGGATTTTCGCCCTACTGTTCGTATCCTTCGGTATAAAAAAACATGGAAATTTTTTTCCACCTAGAAGAATCTTTCCATGCTATTTGTTTCTCACTTCATTTATTTCATAGCGTTTACGTCAATCTGCAGCTCCACGATCTTATTAAACAGCTGTCTTCGGCTAAGACCTATTTTATCTGCAGCTCTGGTAATATTCCCATTGGTAGTCTGCAGCGTATTCAAAATGAACTGTCGGTCAAAAATTGCCTTGGCTTCTTTGTAACTCATCTCAGTTTCTGCCTCTCTTCCGGCTTCCGGAAGATTGTTCGAAAGCAGCTCTTTCGAAGTGTTTTCTTCCAGAGACAGCACTCCACTGTCACCGGACAGAATGATCATCCTTTCGATGATGTTTTTCAGTTCTCGGATGTTTCCGCTGTATTCCTGCCGAAGCAGCCAGTCTCTGGCAGCGTTCTCCACGCTGTGGATCCTTTTCCCCGTTTCTTTTTCATATTTTCCGATAAAAAACCGTATGAATTCCGGAATATCCTCTCTTCTTTCTCGCAGCGGTGGAAGCTTGATCTCAATGGTATTGATACGATAGAGGAAATCCTGACGAAAGGTTTTTTCAAGCACCATTTCATCCAAAGGTCGGTTTGTCGCAGTTACAAGGCGAAAATCAACCGGAATCAACATTCCGGATCCAATCCGCTCGATTTCCTTTTTTTCCAGAACGCGCAGCAGCATGACCTGTACATCCAAACTGAGCTCACCGATTTCATCCAAAAATACCGTTCCGCCTGCCGCTTGCTCCAGTTTTCCGATCCGTCTCGAAACAGCACCGGTAAATGCTCCTTTTTCATGACCAAACAGCTCCGACTCAATCAGCTCATGAGGGTATTGTTGGCAGTTGATTGCTATGAACGGTTTTTCACGTCTAGCGCTTCTACGGTGAATTTCTTCTGCAACAATCTCCTTACCGGTTCCTGATTCTCCGGTAATCAGTACATTGGCAGAAGTCCCGGCTACAAGATCCACCATTTCCCATACCTTTTGCATGGCAGGGTTTTTGCTTTTTAGAAGGAATTTTTCACTATTCTCGTATTGGATGGATCTCATGTTCGGCATCTCCAACCTTACAGCTGCTTTTTCGATCTCCATCAGCAGCTCGTCCGGATTATGGCTCTTGACAAAATAACTAAATGCCCCCAGTTTCATTGCCTCTACCGCGGTTTCGATGGAGCCGTATCCGGTGGTCATAATTACTTCGATCCGATCAGCATATCGTTTCTTCACCTCCTGTAAGAATGTCAGACCATTCATTCCCGGCATTATAATATCCGATAGGATGATATTGTAAAACTCCTGCTGCAGCAGCTGCAGTGCCTCTTCTGCACTTCCTGCTGCGGCAGCAGCATATTCCTTACTTTCCAGCAGCATTTTATAGGTTTCCCTGCAGTCTGCCTCATCATCAACGATCAAAATCCTCAGATACTGGTTCATCTTACACCTGTCCCTGCGGGATATGGATCAGGAATGTGGTTCCTTTTCCTTCCCGACTTTTTACTTCAATATTTCCACCCAGTTTCGCCACCTCGGAATATACGATAAAAAGCCCCAGCCCGGTTCCCTTACCCGGTTCCTTTGTGGTAAAAAACGGGTTAAATAAATGCCTTTGGTTTTTCTTCGAAATGCCGCAGCCTGTATCGCTGCAGATAAACAGCACGGAGTTTTCTTCTCTGTACGCTCGCAGCTGCAGTCTTCCGCCTTGCGGCATAGCATCCACACTGTTTGACACCAGATTATGAAGGATGTGCTTCAACGCCTCCTCGCCGGAAACGAGTCGAAGTGTTTCCTCGCAGTCGATTTCCACCCGGATCCCTGCCGTAGTGAAGTCCTTTTCCTGAAGCAGGACTACAGATTCCAGCAGTCTGCGGATAGGTATCTCCGTCTGTGTGTCGTCAGATACACGCCAAAAATTCATTACATTGTCTATAATTTCACCGGCGCGTTTCACACTGTCATCTACATAGTCCAATGACTTGTTCAGCACGGTATCTTCCCTATGACGGTTTCGTATGATATAACTTTGGGTCCGAATCACGCCTAACGGATTTCGAATCTGATGGGCCATTCCACCTGCTAACTGTCCGATGGCAATCATCTTAGAGGACTGAAGCAGTTTCTGGCTGCTGATCTCGTCCAGCGTAATATCACGCACCACAAGAAGCACAGCAGGATGTATGGTGCTTTCCTCAGAAAAGCTCGCCGGTACACTGCGCATTTCATAAACGGCATGCTCCACCTGAACCTTGCGAACGACAGGCTTCTCACCTTTCAAAGTTTCTGCTATCATGCACGAATCTGTTTCGCTGCTACAGCCTTCACATTGCAGATTCCCGCAGAATTTCCGCAATAGCACAGAACATGTAACACCTTCTTCTTCCAGCTTTCTGCCATCGAACTGACTGCCAAAAAAGCGGTAGCTTCCATTGATGATTCTTCCTTTTTCATTGACTAAAATGACGCCTTCCGGCATCTGATCGAAAATCAGCTGCAGCTCATTTTTGCGTGCCGCGAGTTCTTTGGTCCGTTTATTTACCTGCTTGCGCAGGGAGCGGTTATTCAGCTGTGCTGCTAGAATGGCACACAAAAGGGCAGCTGCCATGATTAAAAGCAGTTTCACAACCTTAGAATTTGATTTTACGCTGATCAGCGGAGTAGAAATGCCAAACCATTTCTGTTGGATTTTCTCAAGCTGCCCTCGCTCGTTGATGGTTTTAATTGCTCTGTTTAAGATAGGTACCAGTTCTGATTTTGCTTTTGGCAGAGCAAGGCATACCGGCTCTTCATATAGGGATGTCCCAATGGTTTCAAGTTTATCAGCAATTCCTAGCTTCCCGGCATAATAGGAAACTACCGGCTCATCACCGATAACACCGTCTGTTTTGCCTTCGATCAGCAGTTTCAGCCCTTCACCCACATCGTGGACATAAATCAACTCTGCTTCAGGATAGAAAGTTTCTATGTACCAGTTGGCATAGTCGCCTTCCTGTGTTGCCACACGCATATGATGGATGTCAGACTTCTGATAATCTTTGGTTGACATTGCTGCCATAATCGTGCGGA
Source organism: uncultured Eubacteriales bacterium (assembly GCA_900551415.1). Classification (GTDB taxonomy): domain Bacteria; phylum Bacillota; class Clostridia; order Peptostreptococcales; family Anaerovoracaceae; genus CAG-238. The sequence goes on along the minus strand of URWB01000002.1, from coordinate 21,389 downwards.
GTGTATAGATAGGTTCTGTAAATACAAAGTATTTCGCCCGTTCTTCATTTACGAACATGTCACACAGGTCAGTTTCGCCTTCTTTCAGTGCCTGAAGGGCTTCGCTCCACTTATATGGAACCGTTGAAATCTCGATTCCAAGTTCCAGAGACAGCTGGCTCATGTAGTCGATGACCACCCCTTTATACGCGCCGTCTTCATCGACGAAGCGCAGCGGCGGCGCACTGTCATCCGCACCATAAACCAAGACCCCATCCGGTACGTAAACGTTTATTATTTTCTCATAATCTTCTTTATCTCTTTTATCCTGTCCCGCCATAATACCAACGCTGAGTATTGACGCAATCAGAATAAATACAAGCACTCCGATTGCCAAGCTTGTCCGATGCTCCGATACGAACTTTCTCATTGTATTTCGCGGACTGTGCTCATAATACAGCTGTAAATTGGTTCAAATTTCGTGATCATTTTGTTTCCTCCTTGCTTTCCCGCTTCTTCGCGAAGTCTTCGCGTTCGGACCGTATGGAAAGTCCAAAAACAAATTTTGTGAGAAAATGACTCTTTTTTATTGTACCACATTCCACAATGGAAATGAAAGCCCATAAAAAAAGTTTGTCAAACCATTGATGCAGCAACTCGTTTTTTCAACATTTCCAAAACGGCAGTTTTACAAGCATTGCAGGCTTTATCCACATACCCGTTCAACATTGTATACAATTTACTTCACATTCTCATGTGGATAACTTTTGTTATCATGATGCTTGAAATTTCAACATGTTTCATATAATCTCTTTTTTGTCAAGAGCAAGTTATCCACAGATTTTCGCGATCACATAGTCTGCGAACGCTTCGCAGGTCGCGCCCTCGCGCGTGCCGGTCACAACCACAGCTTTTTCGGTCTCATTGCAGGTCGTCAGTGCCGCCGCCAGTTGGTCCGCTTTAGCAATCAGACCGATATGACGCAGCAGCATCTCGGCTGCCTTGAAGATACTGGCAGGGTTCGCGTAATCCGCCAGTCCCTCCTCTACCATACGCGGCGCGGAGCCATGAATAGCTTCAAACATCGCGTAATGGTCGCCGATATTGGCGCTGCCTGCCGTACCGACGCCGCCCTGGATCTCCGCTGCTTCGTCAGTGATGATGTCGCCGTACAGATTCGGCAGGACGAATACCTGAAACTTGCTTCTGATGGCCGGATTGACCAGATTCGCCGTCATGATGTCGATATACCAGTCCTCCGCGGTGATGCCCGGATAATCCGCGGCAACCTCATGGCAGATCCGCGTAAAATTGCCATCGGTCTTTTTCATAATATTGGCTTTGGTCACGATCGCCACATTGTCCTTGCCGTTTGCCTTGGCGTATTCAAAGGCTGCGCGAGCGATGCGTCTGGTGCCAGGCTCGGTGGTTACCTTAAAATCCATGGCAAGCATGCCCGGAATTTCCACACCGCGGCTGCCCAGGACGTATTCTCCCTCAGTGTTTTCCCGATAGAACATCCAGTCGATCCCCTCTGCCGGAACAGAAACCGGTCTGACATTGGCATATAAGTCCAGCTCTCTTCTGAGCGTGACATTGGCGCTCTCCATCGTGCCGCCCTTCGGGGTTGTTGTCGGTCCTTTGAGGATGACATCACATGCTTTGATAGCTTCCAGAACATCGGTCGGAACTGCTTCTCCCAGCGCCATTCTGTTTTCAAGCGTCAACCCCTCGATCTCTCGAAGTACGATATGTCCTGTGGCGATTTCGTCCGCAAGCAAGGTCTCCAGCAGCCGTTTTGCCTGTTTCATAATGATCGGTCCGATCCCGTCGCCGCCGCAAAGCCCAACGGTTACAGTTTGGAGCGCCGCGTAATCCTTAGCCGGCTCCGCTTTTGCCATCTGCTCGGTTCTTGCGAGCTGCTCTCTGAGCAGTGCTTCAAACTGCGCGGCAGCTTCTTGTATGTATGCTTCTCGGTTTTTTTCACTCATAATTCTTGTCCTTCTTTTGTTTATCGCGTTTCCTGCCACAGGAACCGACCATAGCCGGCCAGGCAGTCCTTATTCCCTTTATGACAGCGATGCTTCCGCTATCAATCGCAAGATCTGTTAATGGTTCCCCTGTCCGACGTATTTGAGCAGGCCGCCTGCCTTGAGGATCGCTTTCTGTCTTTCGGAAAAACTGCAGAGCAACGGAATGTTGTCGCCTGTTGTCTCGTCAACCAGCGTCATTTCACCGCTGCCCATGCCGTCATAGACGTTTTCGATCCGCAGCACGTCATCCTGATGCAGTTTTTCATAATCTTCCGGATTTTTGAATGTCAGCGGCATAATACCTGCGTTGATCAGGTTTGCCACGTGGATTCTCGCGAAACTCTTGGTAATGACCGCTCTCACGCCCAAATACAGCGGAACCAGCGCCGCGTGCTCTCTGGAAGACCCCTGCCCGTAGTTGCTGCTGCCGACGATGATGCTTGTTCCGGCTGCCTTCGCTCTTTCCGGGAAGGTGGTGTCACAAACCCCGAAGCAGAACTGCGACAGGTGTGGAATATTGGAACGGTACGGCAGGATCTTGGAGCCCGCCGGCATGATATGGTCTGTTGTGATATTGTCGCCTACCTTCAGAACCAGTGGTGCCTGCAGCGTATCTTCCTGCGGCATGCTGTCCGGGAAAGGTTTGATGTTCGGTCCTCTGAGAATTTCGACCTGATTGGCCTCGTCTGCCGGCGCCGGAGCCAGCACTGCGCTGTCATCGATCTTAAACGCTTCCGGCATCGTGATCTGCGGCATGGCGCCAAGGAGCATCGGATCGGTGATCTCGCCGGTCAAAGCTGCTGCTACTGCGGTTTCCGGTGATACCAGATATACCTGCCCGTCTGCGGTACCGGAACGCCCTTCGAAGTTGCGGTTAAAGGTCCGCAGGGAAACACCGCCGGAGTTTGGCGAAAAGCCCATGCCGATGCAAGGTCCGCAGGCACATTCCAGCACTCTTGCGCCGCTGGCGATGATGTCGGTCAGTGCGCCGCAGTCTGCTAGCATTTCCAACACCTGCTTGGAGCCCGGTGATACGGAAAGGCTGACCTCCGGACGGATGGTCTTGCCCTTAAGGAGTGCCGCAACTTTCAGCATATCATACAACGAAGAGTTCGTGCAGGAGCCGATGCAGACCTGATCGACCTTCGTTCCTTTCAGGCTTTCCACCGTAACGACGTTGTCCGGGCTGTGCGGGCACGCGATCAGCGGTTTCAAGGTGGAAAGATCGATGTCGATCACCTTATCGTACACCGCGTCTGCATCGCTCTTGAGCTCCACATAGGCATCGCCCCTGCCCTCTGCTTCGAGGAAGGCCTTGGTTACTTCGTCAGAAGGGAAAATCGAAGTCGTGGCGCCCAGCTCTGTCCCCATGTTGGTAATTGTCGCACGTTCCGGTACGGATAAGGTCTTGATACCCTCGCCGCCCCATTCGATAATCGCGCCGACGCCGCCCTTGACGGACAGGATGCGGAGAATTTCCAGACTGATGTCCTTAGCAGTCACGAAATCCCGCAGCTTACCGGTCAGATTAACCTTATACATCTTCGGCATGGTGATATAGTATGCGCCGCCGCCCATAGCAACCGCTACGTCCAGACCGCCCGCACCCATGGCGAGCATACCGATGCCGCCGCCGGTCGGCGTATGACTGTCGGAACCGATCAGCGTTTTGCCCGGTTTGCCGAAACGCTCCAAATGTACCTGATGACAGATGCCGTTGCCCGGTCTGCTGAAGTACAGGCCGTACTTCTTCGCCATAGACTGAATAAATCTATGATCGTCAGCGTTCTCGAAACCGGACTGCAAGGTATTGTGGTCGATATACGCAACGGAAAGTTCTGTTTTGACTCTCGGTACACCCATGGTTTCAAATTCTAAATATGCCATCGTTCCGGTCGCGTCCTGCGTTAAGGTCTGATCGATACGCAGCGCGATTTCGCTGCCCGGCGTCATATCGCCGCTGACTAAGTGTTCTTTGATGATTTTTTGCGCAATTGTAAGTCCCATATTCTATTCATCTCCCTGCATAATACTTTCATAGGCGTGCTCCACATGGGTCAGCATCAGCCCTTCAACCTTGGCAGCGTCGCGTTCGCGAATCGCCTCAAAAATGTCCCGATGTTCTTCCACAGAATGCAGAATTCTTCCTTCATGGCATAGGGAAGCTTGTCGATACTTCATCAGCTTGTGGTGAATCGGCGAAAGGATTGCCCTAAAGATCGGACTGCCGCATTCAGCGTAGATAATGTCATGGAATTCTGTGTCAAGATCTCTGACCTTGTCCGCGTTATCCTTGCTCGCATAGAATTCCTGCTGCTCCAAAATATCCTTCAGCTTCGCGATGCCTGCCTCGCTGATGTTCTTCGCAGTCATCGTTGTCGCGATGACCTCAAGTTTTCGCTTGACGATAAACATATCTTTGACATCATTTTCGGTAATGCCCAGCACAATCGTGCCGGCCGGAGAATCTCCGATCAAAAGGTCGCTTTCCAGCTTTGCCATGGCCTCGCGAATCGGCGTTCTGCTGACCCCCAGTTCCTCCGAAAGCTTGCTTTCGCTGATGATTTCTCCTTTGGCGTAAACGCCGTTTAAGATATTACTCTCGATTCGCGCATATACCTGATTGGCCAGTGATACGGTTTTGTAATCTAACATTTTGCGTTCCTTTCTTAACGATATCCCTGCGCTTTGAGCGCCGCGATTTTTTCTTCCATTTCTCCGGTAGACAAACTTGTTGTTCTGCCATCGGCATACATTTCATCCACCCATTCTTTGAGCTGTTTGACTAGTTCGTCGTCCTTCGTCTTTTTCTCACTTCCCGTCAGACGATAATGCTCATTCATCCAGTACGCGATGCCGGCAAGTCCGGATGTCTTGCTGACCGATACGCCCGGCGCGCGATTGAGAATCTTCGTCGTGTTAAAGATATTGTAGATTTCTTCGTCCTTCATCAGACCGTCCGCGTGAATGCCGGCTTTTGTGACATTAAAGTTTTCTCCGACAAACGGTGTCATCGGCGGAATGTCGTATCCCATTTCGTTTTTAAAATATTCTCCGATTTCCGTCACGACAGTCGGATCCATGCCGTCGAGTGACCCCTTCAGCGAGGCGTATTCAAACACCATGGCCTCCAGCGGAATATTACCGGTTCGCTCGCCGATGCCAAGCAGGGAACAGTTGACTGCGCAGGCCCCGTACAGCCACGCGGTCGTCGCGTTGGCAACCGCCTTGTAGAAATCGTTGTGTCCGTGCCATTCGAGCATCTCACTCGGCACACCCGCATAGTGCTGCAGGCCGTAGATAATGCCAGCGACGCTGCGCGGAAGCGCCGCACCGGAATACGGAACGCCATAACCCATCGTGTCACAAGCTCTGATCTTGACCGGAATGCCTGCATCCTCCGAAAGCTTCATAATTTCGTTGACAAACGGTACAACAAAGCCGTAGAAGTCCGCGCGGGTAATATCCTCCAAATGGCAGCGCGGAACGACGCCCGCGTCAAAAGCGTCCTTAATGGTTTCCATATAGAAATCCACCGCTTGTCTTCTGGTCATATTCATCTTTTTAAAAATGTGGTAATCGCTGCAAGAAACTAGAATACCGGTTTCTTTGATGCCAAGCTCCTTTACCATCTGGAAGTCCTTCTTCTGCGCGCGAATCCAAGTCGTAATCTCCGGAAAGGTATAGCCAAGCGACATACATTGATCGATAGCTTCCCGGTCCTTCTTGGTGTAAATAAAAAACTCGGACTGCCGGATCAGCCCATAAGAACCTCCCAGTTTTGCCAAGAGCTTGTAAAGATCTACAATCTGCTTGACTGTATAGGGTGCCATCGATTGCTGCCCGTCTCGAAATGAGGTATCTGTAATCCAAACGTCCTCCGGCATATTCATCGGTACGCGTCTCTGGTTGAAGGCCAGCTTCGGCACTTCTTCGTAATTAAACATCTCTCGATATAAATTCGGTTCGTCCACATCTTGCAGGCTGTATTTGTAGATACTTTGTTCCAACAGATTGGTTTTTTTGGAAATCTCAAGCATTTCATGACCTCTCTTTCAAATGATGATATGACAGCCACATCCGATGCGGCTGTCAAGTTTTCAGTCAAGTTCTTTATTGCGTTAAATCGTTTTCTTGCGCTGTATACAAGTATACTTCTGTCGTTTCACGATGTCAATAGCTTTTGTTAAAATTGTTCAAAAAATGTTTTCAATATACAGGTGTACGTCAATATGTCGTGGAAACTACCTGCCTCAAATGCGAAAAGGAGAACCACAGTCCTCCTTTTCGCTTGCGGCGCGCTTCTCGCAAAGCAACGCGCGGTCTAATTCTTATGATATTCCTGAAATAAAAATTATTTCAAATTATTTAAAAAAAAGACTACGAAAAATTCGAAAAGTATGGTACAATAACTGCATGACGTCAGTCAGCTATGGGCCATTAGCTCAACGGATAGAGTAACGCTCTCCGAAGGCGTTGATCGGGGTTCGATTCCCCGATGGCTCACCAATTTCATAAATCGGGGCATTCACCCCGATAACTTACAAAAAACCGCGGAGCTTCATCGCTTCCGCGGCTTTTTTTATTTATCCTCTCCCATATCGGTGAAGCCCTTTCCTTCTCCCCATACGGTATTCACTTGCAGAATCGTAACGAATGCCTGTGGGTCAGTTTCAAGCAGAAATTTTTTGATAACCATGCTCTCGCGCGGAGAGCAGAGAATTATGAGCTGTTTGCGATGCTTACCGGTGTATTCCCCTACGATATCATAACTGGATACTCCGCGACGGATTTCGTGCATGACATAATCCGCAACCTCCTTACCCTTTGCTGTAATAATCTGCATCTGCACGATCTTCGTCTCAAATCCGTACATGATGAAATCAACAACCTTGGATGCGATGATCTGCGTTACCAACGCATACAGTGCGATATTGCGCCCAAAGATAAAGGCGGAAATCACGATGATACCGCAGTCCAGCACAAGCAGAATGCGGCTGATATCCACCTGCGGCATCCACTTTTTCTTCACAATCTTCGCGATGGATTCCGTTCCGCAGAACGAATAGCCTCTCCAAAAGACGAAGCCGTTGCATGCCCCCGCGAAAATACCGCAAAAAATTGCGGCCAGCAGCAGGTCTTTTTCCTCAAGCAGCTGAAAATCCAATTTTTCAAACACAAACAGAACCGCCGGATACAGCAATGTTACGAGCAATACCTTTTTGCCCTCTCGGAAGCCCAGCGTCAGGATCACGACAATCCAGATCACGATGGCCAGCGCGTAGTACAGCACCGAAAAATCAATGCTGATGTAATTTTGCGCGATTCTGACGATACCCGTCAGGCCGCCGCAGGTCAAGCCATTGGGGATCATGACCGCCGTTGTTGAAAACGCGCCGATCGCGCATCCGAGAATTAAAAAAATCATATCCGCGATGGTGCGTTTTACATGCGTATGCTTCTCATTATGCATCTGTTTCTCCTTTCTTCGCCAAAAGCTGTCCATGTCGGATACATGGATACGGAAGCCCCGGATATTTTTCTTTATATGGAGCAAGGCTCTGCTTCCTGCAGCGCATAAAAAGCCGTATTTCCAAACACATCCACAGCCTTAACCATCATCGCTGCCTGCCTGCTTTGGGCCTCCGCCTCCCAGGATAAGGAAAGCTCCAGCTTACCCTTGACACGCGCCGCGAAATGACGAGCGCAAAAGATCTTGCCGTCGTACTGATCATCGACACACCAATAATCCACCAACGCGAACACATCCTTCGCGAGCGCCGCCTCGATGTCGGCTCTCGCCTTGCTGCGCAAATTTTCGGACATCTCCGTCAGCTGATATGCCGACAAGCGAACGGTGACCTTACAGGGCTCTGTTTGGAATCCGGACGTGTACGGCTCGCGCGAAAGCTCCGCGGCAATCCGTATTTTTGGCTCCACGTCCTGTAATGCATCACAAATAGTCTCTTCGGCAACAAGCTCCACAGCGAGCCCTTCTCTCTGAAAACGTTTCAGCGCTCCCGCTGCGGCCGGCGCGCCGTTGTCGCAGCAGATCCATCTGCGTCCGCACTTTCCCGCGACCGCACCCAACGTGCCGGAACCGCAAAAAAAGTCGCAAACCAAATCATCCGGCCTGCTGCCTGCTTCCAAAATACGCAGCAGCAGGGCCTCCGGCTTCTGGGTCGCGTAACCGGTACGTTCCGCGGAGGTGCGCCCGACCATATCAATATTCCAAACATCCTTCATATTGACCATCGTATACCAGCCCCGCTCATCGCAAAATTCCTCCACCCCCTTAAAACGATAGGGTTTCAAACCGCGATTATAGGATTTTTCCTTCGGCAGCTGCAGATAATATCGGGGCGTTTTGCTGTAAACCAAAATGGTGTCATGTTTTCTGGCAAAGTGCCGTTTGCTGCTGCCACCGGACTTATACTGCCAGATAATTTCATTGACAAAATTACGGTCGCCAAAAATTTCATCCAAAAGGATTTTGACATAATGCACGCTGTGCCAGTCCAGATGCACCCAAATGGTGCCCTCATCAGCGAGGAGGTCGCGCATATACAGCAGCCGCACGCAAAGCATGCGAAGATAAGCCTCCATGCCGGTTTCCCATACGTCCTCATAGGCGCGATGACGCACGCGTCTGGTCTTGGCGGTGGCTTTTTCACTTTCCGAACCTGCCTTCGCGTCCTTGTCCGACATCAGCGGGATTTCCGCGATTGCCTCATAATTCGCCTTGCTGAAAAACGGCGGATCCAGATAAATGAGCTGTACCTTTCCGTCAAGCTCTTTTTCAGAAAGCAGCCAGCGCATGCAGGCTGCGTTATCGCCATAGGCCAGCATCCCGACCCCGCGTTCCTCCTTTTCGCCGTTTCCTGCCTCCAAACGTTCGATCAAACGAAAAGCGCCGCTTTTTTGTTGTTCGTATTCAATGCGGCTTTGCTCATAAATTTCGGCCAAATGCTGAATCAATCCCATCGTTCTCGTCCTTTCAAGCCGATTTGTTCCGACAAAAAATGCACCATGTAATATGGTGCATTTCGCCGGTACTGCGTTATTTCCATGAATTACATGGTACAATTATAACATAATTCGCTGTCCTGTTGCGCGTTTATCTTCTCAATTTCCGGAATTCTTTTGACTTTCTGCGTCGTTGTCTTGATCATCGGTTCGTCAGTGAGAATGAAATGGTTGACATGCTTGTATTTTGGCATTGCCTCATTGATCGCCCCCAAATCACGGCGCACCTGTTCCGCCAATTGGTCGACGTTCCATTGCTTTTCTTTGAGATAGTCCTCCTGGTACACAATTTTTGCCCAAAGTACCAGATCGTTGTGCTTTTCGCGTGAAAAGACCAGACATTCCGCCACATACGGCAGTCTGGAGAGCTTTTCCTCGATTTCCTCAGGGAAAATATTTTTACCGTTTTTCATGACGATTACATTCTTTTTGCGACCGGTGATGTACAGATTTCCATGTTTATCGAAACGTCCAAGGTCTCCGGTATAGAACCATCCGTCCTTGATGGCTTCTGCGGTTTCGTCCTGCTGATTCAGATAACCCAGCATGATGTTCGGTCCGCGCGCCACGATTTCGCCGATTCCGTTTTCATCCTCTCCAAAAAGCTGAATATTGACGCTCGGCATCGGCTTGCCAACAGAGCCTGCGGCGATATCCTCCGGGCGCTCTGCCGCGAGTACCGGAGAAGTTTCCGTCAACCCGTATCCCTGAATGGTCGCAATGCCAAAGCCGTTCATACCGGCGGAGGTTTCCGGCGTCAGCGGCGCGGCTCCGCAGATAATCAGTCTCAGCCGTCCGCCTAGACCATCAATCACCTGTTTAAAAATTTTGCGGCGAACCGGAAGGCCGAATATTTCCGCGAACTTCGCGAGCCTTAAGCCCGTTTGAATTTTGCCCTGCTTGCCTTCTTTTTCAATCTGTCTGCAGATTTTTTTGTACATATTTTCTACAATCAGCGGAACGCCTACAAAAACGGTCACGCCATACTCACCTAAATTCTTTGTCACATAGCGTAAGCCATCGCAGAATACGCTGCACGCGCAGGACGCCATGAATACCAGCGCGCCGACCAGCCCGAAGCTGTGGTGGAACGGCAAAAACGCCATATTCACATCCCAGGGGTAAAAGCGCTCGAACGCCTGCATGTCTCGGATATTACTCATAATGTTGCCGTGACTGAGCATCACAGCCTTGGAATTAGCGGTGGTTCCGGAGGTGAACAGAATGACCGCCGTTTGCTTTTCGGAGACCTCCGCGTCCAAAAATCTGCGCTCACCGGAACGAACCTTCTGCTCGCCATCCAGTTTCATCTGATCCAATACGCTGCCTTCACCGTTCATCTGCAGCAAAATCGGCTTTTCTATCCCACAGTGCGCTGCCGCTTCTTCGGCAACAACCTTGTGCTTGTCATCATAGAACAAGACTGTGATCTCACTGCGGCCGATGCAGGAGGCCAGTTCTTCCGCGGTAAACCCCTTGTCAAACGGTACCGCCACGCCGCCGCCGTTGACTGTCGCCAAAAATGCCTGCATCCAGGGATAGCTGTTCTCGCCGATGATACCGACGCGCAGCGGTTTCCCCTGCAGCGCATCCATGCAGAGCAGCTCTGTCCCCAGATTCTGCACGTCCTTGTGCATTTGAAAGAAAGAGATATGTTTGATCACACCGTTTTCCTTCACTTGAAACGCGTCATTGCTCGGCGTTTCTTCAATACAGCAGGTCACCATTTCCTTGATCGTTCTTGCCGGATTCTGATAGCAGTAACGCTTGCTTTTTTTACGGTTTATACTCATAGTACTTATCTTCTCCCAATATTACTTTTAGATGTGAGGATTTCCTCACGCTCCCTGTCATCGCGATATGAAAGGGACTTTATCCCCGCGCGAAATAATCTAGTTTTTAAAACTAGATTACTTTCTATTATATAGAAGATACGGGATCAAGTCAACTCTATGGGCTTTTTTTAACGCTTTCATCACCAAATCTACATTTTCTTTTTTATGATAATGCATCAATGCCCGCTGCATCCGCTTCTCTTCCGTACTTTTCGCCACATAGACCGGCCGCATGGTAAACGGGTCAAGTTCCGTATAGTACATGCAGGTCGCCAGCGTACCCGGCGTCGGATAGAAGTCCTGCACCTGGTCAGGTACGAATCCGTATTCCTTGAGAAAACAAGCCAGCTCAATCGCATCGTCGAGACTGCTGCCCGAATGCGAGGAAATCAGATACGGGATCAGATATTGCTTCAGCCCGAGGCGCTTGTTCATCTGTCGGTACTTCTTGTCGAAGGCCAAAAAAACCTCTTTGCCCGGCTTGCGCATGTGACAGAGTACCTGCGGCGAAATATGCTCCGGCGCGACTTTGAGCGTTCCGCTGACGTGATAGCGGCAAAGTTCCTCGATGAATTTGTCCGCCTTCGGGTCCGCCATCAGATAGTCATAGCGGATACCGGAACGAATGAATACTTTTTTGATCCCATCAAGGTTTCGTACTGCCCGCAGGACATCCAGATAATCACTGTGATCCACCTTCATGTTCGGGCAAACACCCGGATACAGACAATCCTTATCCGCGCAAACGCCGACTTTGAGCTGCTTCTTACAGGCCGGAAAGCGAAAATTAGCGGTCGGTCCCCCGACATCGTGGATATAACCCTTAAAGTCCTTTTTTTGCGTCAGTGCTTTTGCCTCCCGCACGATTGACTCCTTGCTGCGGCTGCGCACCTGCCTGCCCTGATGATAGGTGATCGCGCAGAAGCTGCAGCCTCCGAAGCAGCCGCGCGAACTGACCAGACTGAACTTTATCTCGCGAAATGCCGGAATCCCTCCGGCGGCCGCGTAAGAAGGATGATATTCGTTCTCAAACGGCAGGTCATACAAATCGTCCAGCTCCTCGCGTTCCAGAGGCGGCTGCGGCGGGTTCTGCACCACATAGACCGTATCGCTGTACTTCTCCGTCAGTATCTTAGCCGAAATCGCGTCGTGATTACGGTACTGGATCGCAAAGCTCTCAGCGTACGCTCGCTTATCCTCTGCGATCCGCGCGAAATCCGGCAAGGCGATTGCTTCCTCTAGCCCTGGCAGGCTCAGATTCTTCGTGCGGTAGCAGGTGCCACGCACCCATGTGATATCCCGCGCCGAGATGCCGGAATCCAATGCCTCGGCAATTTCCAGAATCGCGCGTTCTCCCATGCCGTAGATCAAAAGATCAGCCTTGGCATCCAGCAGGATCGACCTGCGCACCTTGTCGCTCCAGTAATCATAATGCCCCAATCTGCGCAGGCTGGCCTCCAGGCCACCGATGATGACCGGCACATCCTTATAGGCCTCTTTTGCCCGATTCGCGTAGACGATGACTGCCCGGTCCGGCCGCCTGCCCGCCTTGCCGCCCGGCGCGTATTCATCCACCTTACGCTTATGGCGAAAGACAGAATAATTGTTGACCATCGAGTCCACCACGCCGCTGTTAATCAAAAATCCCAAACGCGGTTTCCCGAATACGCGAAAATCCTCAGCCGTTTTGTAGTTCGGCTGAGGTAAGATCGCTACCTTATATCCATATCGTTCTAATAGTCTGCTGATGATCGCAGTCCCGAACGAGTGATGGTCCACATAGGCGTCCCCTGTGACGAGCACAAAGTCCGGCTGCTGCCATCCTCGTTCTTCCATCTCTTTTCGATTGATCGGTAAAAAACTCATACAATTATCTCTAGCTTATCTTTGACCCTTGTCATACGGAATTCCCTCCGCCTTCGGAACACGCGAACTCTTGGACGTAAACGCCAAAACAATCAGCGTGATCACATACGGCAGCATCCGGTAAACATACGGGCTGATGCCGATTTCTGCCAGCAGATAGACTCCGTCACCGTTGATATCCAATGACGCGTAGATTGCCGCGATGCACTTGAACAATCCGAACAACAGACTTCCGAGCGCGATGTTCAGCGGTGTCCAGTTTCCGAAGATCATAACGGCCAGCGCAAGGAAACCATAGCCTGCGACCTCTCCGGTCGAGGTGCAGTTCGCAGTCGTCATCGAATACGTAAATCCACCGATCCCGGCAAGAAAGCCGGATAATCCGACACCCAAATACCGCATCTTGAATACGTTGATGCCGAGAGAATCCGCAGCCTGTGGGTTTTCACCGCAGGACCGCAGGCGAAGACCGGTCCTGGTCTTATACAAGAATATGGAAACCAGTATAAAAATGATCAAGCATACATACGTACTCGGATAAACCTTGTTCAAGAACAGGTCAAGTACCGGACCCCAACTATAATCCTTCGGAAGCCCGAAGGTGGACGGACGGATCATGAACCAGCCTGCCGCGCCGCCGCTGGCCATACCCAGCGTACTCTGCTGCGCAATCATATAGATGAAAAACAGTACCACTGCCGGCGCCAGCATGTTCAGCGCAGTGCCGCCGATGGTCTGGTCCGCGCGCAGATTAATCGCAGAAAACGCGAGCAGCATGGAGAACGCTACGCCGCAGATTCCCGTCAGCAGCATGGAGATCAGCATGACAATCTGTCCCTGTTCCTGTACAAAGCCCATTCCCTGGAACATCCGGATAAAGATTACGCCCATAAAAGCGCCGAAGATCATAATACCCTCTAACGCCAGGTTGATGACACCGGAACGTTCCGCGCATACACCCGCAAGCGCTACAATCATAAGTGGAACTGCATAAAGCATGGTTTGCTGAATCAAGAATACCATTATTGCTGTCCTCCTTCCTCTTCGGCATCCACCGCGTCTTCCGCTTCTGCCGCGGCTTCATCGGTCTCTGCCGATTCAATTTCCGGTTTCGCTTCTTCGGTTGTAACCGCGATCTGAACCTCCTTCGCCTTTTTGCGTTTGGTGTTAAGCAGCATCTTGAAGAACATCGCGAAGGCAGATAGATATACGATTGTCGCAATGATAATATTGGCAATATATTCGTTATATGCGGTCAGGTATTTGAGCTGCAGACCGGCAATGTTGAGCGCGGACATGAACAGACCCGCAAAAATAACCCCAATCGGATGGTTTGATGCCAGCAGCGCTACCGGAATGCCGTTGAACCCGTCCGCCGGAAGAGACATATAGGTAGACCAATAAAATTCCGTATTTCCGGAAAGAAAATACAGACAACCGCCGGCAGAGGCCAAAGCGCCTGCGATGACCATCGACAATACAATATTTCTCTTATCGTTGATGCCCGCGTACCTCGCGGCGTGTCGGTTGAGACCGCAGGCACGCAGTTCAAAGCCAAAGGTTGTTTTGGTCATGATGACCCACATGAGGACCGCGATCAGGCAGGCGATCCAAAAGCCGCCGTTTGCCTGAGAATCCGGAAAGAGGATGTCCATCCCCAACTTCGGCGTTACGACATCGACATTCTTAAGCGGAATGATATAGCCAACCTTCCCGCCTTCTGCCGCATTCTTAAATTCTTCATGCACATCAAACCACCATGTCACCAGATTGGCTGCGATCCAGTTGGTCATGATACAGGTGATAACTTCATTGATGTTGAGAAATGCTTTGAACAATCCCGGGATGGCGCCCCACAGCGCGCCCAGCACGATACCGGTAAGAAACGCGCAAATCCACGCCAGCCATGAAGGGCAGCCGGACCACCCCAGCCACAGACCAACCGACAGAGTTCCCATGGTTCCCATCAGATACTGCCCTGCTGCGCCGATATTAAACAGACCGGTTTTGAACGCGACCGCGACCGAAAGGCCTGTCATGATCAGCGGTGTCGCGCGGAACAGCATATTGCCCATGTTGACCGGATTGAAGCCGAAGGTCAGTTGACCGTCCGTTCTTCCGGTACTAAACACACCTAAAAAGACAAGACGTACGCCGTCCCAGATTCCTTTCGGCGAAATGTTGCTCTTGAGAAGTCCTACGATAATAATGACCAGCGTTCCGACCGCGAGGCCGATGAGGATGGAGATCAAAGAGGCGTAAACAGATTTTGCGCCGTCGGATTTATACCATTTTATTTTTCCGCTTTCAGGTTCAATTCTAGGCATTCTGTTTCTCCTCCTTTCCCTGTCGTTTCGCGCCGGACATGTACAGTCCGAGTTCTTCCGGCGTCGTATGCTTTGGATCCAGTTCGCCGACTAACTCGCCCTCATAAATGACAAGGATCCGGTCGGAAAGTCCAAGCACTTCATCCAGTTCCAGAGAAACCAGCAAAATCGCTTTCCCCTCGTCCCGTTCCGCGACCAGCTGCGCATGAATATGTTCAATTGCGCCGACGTCCAGACCTCTGGTCGGCTGCACCGCGACGACCAAAGGTTCATCGCGATCCAGTTCTCTGGCAATAATGGCTTTCTGCTGGTTTCCTCCGGACATCGAGCGTGCGATCGTGATCGGACCCTGTCCTGAACGGACGTCATATTCTTCAATCAGTTTTTCCGCGTATTTGCGCACTTCTCCAAAACGGATAAAACCGTGGTTTTGGAAGCGCGGTTCTTTATATTTCTGCAGCACCAGATTTTGTTCCAGTGTATAGCCGAGCACCAGACCATGCTTGTGCCGATCCTCCGGAATATGTGCCATACCGGCCCGGCTTCTCTTGCGGATCGACGCGTTAGAAATATCCTCTCCGCAGAGGGTAATCTTTCCGGCGGAAGCCTTCTCCAGTCCGGTCAATCCGTGAATCAGTTCTGTCTGACCGTTTCCGTCGATGCCGGCAATGCAAAGGATTTCCCCTTTGTGTACCTGAAAAGAAACTCCGCGTACCGCGTCGTTCTTGTGAATCTTGGACGGAACCGTCAGATTCCGCACATCCAAAACGGTTTCGCCCGGGACGGCATCCTTTTTGTGTATTTCCAACTGTACCGGACGGCCAACCATCATATTGGAAAGCTCCTGCTTATTGGTTTTTTGCGTATTGACGGTACCGATATACTTGCCCTTGCGCAGCACCGTAACGCGATCCGAAACAGCCATAATTTCGTTTAATTTATGCGTGATGAATAAGATCGATTTGCCTTCCCTGGCAAATTCCCTCATAATTTCCATAAGTTCATCGATTTCCTGCGGAGTCAAAACCGCAGTTGGTTCATCAAAGATCAGAATATCGTTGTCACGATACAGCATCTTCAGAATTTCGACGCGCTGCTGCATGCCAACCGTAATGTCCTCCACTTTTGCGTCTACGTCAACCTTCAGCCCATAACGCTCCGAAAGCGCGATCACTTTTTCTCGGGCTTCTTTTTTCTTCAAAAATCCAAGCTTGTCGGTCGTTTCGGCGCCGAGGATGATATTATCCAGCACCGTAAAAACATCGACCAGCTTAAAATGCTGATGCACCATCCCGATTCCCAGCGCGGTCGCGTCATTCGGATCATGAATCTCTACTACTTTTCCGTCTTTTTTAATTTCACCTGCTTCCGGCTGGTATAGTCCGAAAAGCACACTCATCAAGGTGGACTTCCCTGCTCCGTTTTCACCCAAAAGCGCATGAATCTCGCCCTTCTTCAGCTGCAGGGTGATGTCGTCGTTTGCCACGATTCCCGGAAATTCCTTGCGGATGTGGTTCATTTCTATTACATACTCAGACATGTCTTTTCCTTATCTTCCTTCGATTCTTTCCCGATATGCCCCACCGAACATCTCAGAATCGAACGATATTTGTCAATATTCAAGCTGTGCCGATTGTGTTTTTCTATTGAGAAAAGGGGGAATACATGATTCCCCCTTATGTTTTGGTTTCAAACCTATGCATTCGCCGCCATTATTTTACGAATGTAACGTTTTCAAGTCCCGCTTTGCTTGGGTCCTTCATTGTATCGTCGTTGTCGATTTTGATTTCGCCTGCGACAACCTTTTCGTACAGAGCTTTGTAATCGTCAACGCTCCAGTTTTCGAGCTGCCAAGTATCTGTCGGGATACCGACTGCGTTGTCAGCTGCGCCGAGCTTCATGGAACCGCCGTAAACTTCGCCGCCGTCATAGTACTTTGTCAGCGCTTCGATTACAGATTCCGCCAAGCCCTTCATCGCGGAAGTGATAACTGTGTCGGACTGCGTGGACTGGTCAACGTCAACGCCAACGATCTTCTTTTCAGCTGCTTCCGCTGCCGCGACTCCGGAGTTAAACATCGTACCACCGCACATGAAGATAACTTCTGTACCCGCATTGTACCAACCGGATAACATCGCCTGCAGGTCAGGAGAAGCGGAGAAGCTGGAGCCGTGTTCCCAGGAATATCTCATTTCAACAGTTTCACCCTTTGCTGCTGCGGCATCGTTCGCGCCCTGTGCAAAGCCATAACCGTACCGGATACAAGCCGGGTTGTTACCGCCGCCGCCACCGGAGAAGCCTAACTTCGTGTAACCTTCCATAACGGTTGCATAGCCTGCAAAGTAGCCGGCCTGTTCTTCCTGATAAGATACGCCTACCAGGTTCGGCATTCCCATATCCCATCCATCGATGAATACGAACTGAACGTCAGGATATTTCGGTGCTACTGCCTTTAAGGCTGTTTCCTGA
The DNA here is from genome assembly GCA_900551415.1 of uncultured Eubacteriales bacterium. Classification (GTDB taxonomy): domain Bacteria; phylum Bacillota; class Clostridia; order Peptostreptococcales; family Anaerovoracaceae; genus CAG-238. The sequence goes on along the minus strand of URWB01000002.1, from coordinate 3,854 downwards.
AGGTAACCAGGAGTTACGAGAACTTCAGCGCCTGCATCGCAAGCGTCAGTCATCGCTTTGATTCTGTCTTCATCGGTTGCGTTAGCATCGTTAGCCGGCTGATAATACTTATAGGACTTGTTGTTGTCATAAGCATACTTCTTGACGCCGTTCCATGTGAACTGGTTAAAAGAACCGTCTTTTAACTGACCAACGTCGGTTACCATGGCGATCTGATAAGTACCATCTTCGGATTCGTAGTTATCGGAGATGTCGTCGAAGCTGACTTCGGCGTTGCCGCCGTCACCCTGATCGCCGCCATTTCCGCAAGCCGCGAAAGTGAATACCATCACCAGGATGAGCAATACTGTTAAAAACTTTTTCATTTGTTCCCTCCTAAATGAATTAAGAATTAAGTACAAATCAATTATAATACACTTAACGGAAAAGGGAAAGTTATTTTTTTCATAATCCGTATTTTTTGTGAAATTTTTGTGAAATCCCTTCGAAGCAAGACTGTTTTTCTGTCAGACTTCCTTATCCGGCGAAAATCTGCACCCAGTACGGTGTGCCGTCCGCGGAAACCGCATAGCCGACACCGATTTTTTCGTAGCTCGTGTGCAGGATATTCGCGCGATGTCCGGAAGAATGCATCCAGCCGTCCATCACAGATGCTGCGCTCTTTTGTCCCATCGCGATGTTCTCTCCTGCGGTTTTGTAGCTGTAGCCTGCAGCCTTGAGCATGTCAAACGCAGAGCCGTAGGTTGGTGAGGTATGGGAAAAATATTGGTTCTTTGCCATATCCTCTGCTTTTTGCTGCGCGATCTCAGATAACTTACTGTCGTTTTGCAGCGCGGCAATCCCCTGTGCAGCTCTTTCACTGTTGACCAGACTGACCACCTGCGACGTCATGCTGCTCTGTCCGGCGCTTACCGGTTCGTCTTTACTGCTGTCATCTCGGTCGTCTTTATTTTCTTTATCGTTCTTGTTTGCCTGATCGCTCTTGTTCTGCGTATTGCCCGCATTTTGATCCTGATTCGTGTTCTGATCTTTGCAGTCCGTCTTTATCTGGCATACTGACGCAAAGTCAAAGTTTTCTTTGCAGATATTCTCAAGATCCGTTTTTTTCTTGCAGAGCATCTCGAAGTCCTGCACCGTCTGCGCATCGCAGAGCTTTGCAGCTGTCACGTTCTGTCCCGGTCCTGCGGTATTGGTGCAGGATACGGATTTGTCTGCTGCGTAGCTGGCGCTGCCTGCCCCCAGGACCATACTCATCGCTAAGACTGCGGTTATCATTTTGTTTTTCATGTTTTTGCCTCCTTATCTCTTGCGCAGGTGTGGTTTTATGAACCTCCGGAGGATCTTGCCCGCGCATTTGCATCAGGTACCATACAAAAACTATAACCGCTGACCCCAAGGGATGTCACCCCCTCAAAATTTGGTAATCCCTAATTCTTCCACTAAATGACGCACAAAGGAAGCCGTCAGACCCCAGATGATCTTGTCCTCATAGCGATAGATCACGATCTGCTTATGGCCCACGCGCCACTTGTAATCACTGCGGATGCCCAGCATCTCATAAGGAAAACCCGCCGTGTCCTGCACGATGTCCTGCTCGTAGATATACGGCTCGGTTTCGGCAAAAAAACGTACCGGAACGGTAAAAACTTCCGCGACTTCCGCCTCGCTGAGCCTGAGATTTTTGAGTTCCGCCTCCGGCACGATGCCGACTACCGCGTGCATCGCAATCGACGCGAGCTCGTACTGCGTTCCATATTTTCCTAAGATTTCAATATGCCGCAGCCCTATTTCCTCATAGGTTTCCCGCAGCGCGCAGGCTTCGACGCTCTCCCCTGCCTCCAGTCTTCCTCCCGGAAAACAGACATCGCCGGGCTGTTTGATCGTCGCGGCTCTCTTTTCGAACAAAAAGTACAGTCCGTCCGCCTTTTGCACCAAAAGAATCAGCACAGCGAACTCGCGCATGATATCGATGGTATCTCTGCCGCGCCGCGCCAAAAAATCACGAATTTTCTCTTTTTGTGAAGTTTGCAAATTCTTGCCCATCTTTGTGTCCTCTTTATATCCTCCTGCCAACCTTTTGAACAAAAGAAAGGCGATGGATTCCCATCGCCGCAGGTTTCTTATTATGTAGGAATATCTCTCAGTGATATTTCCGGAATCACGACAAAAGCACCTTGCGAAACGCTGCGCATCCATGAACGTCATGCGAACATAAAAATCACAGATTTCGTTATGCGCACTTTGGTCCTTACGCTTTAGTTGAGGATCTCGCATCCGGTGAAGTCTACGCCGATCATCTCTTCCTTGTCCGCGCTCAGGCTGACAACAAAGTCCATACCGTAATCCTTGGAGATATTCTTTAATCTTTCCACGAATTCCGGCAGATCACCCAGCGTGAAGTCCGCGTGCTTCAAAATGCTGTCGATAAAGATTGTTTCAATATCATGGTCGGAACTGATGATCCCGTATAAAAAACCGATGTATTCGTCGCAATTCGTTACATGCTCAAAGTCCTCCATGCAGATGACCCTGATTCTGTATTTCAAGTCGTACATCAGTCTATGGTTCTTGTTAATAAAAATAATGCTGCCTTTGCTTGTTTCAACGGACTCGTTCGCCAGTTCAATCATCTGTTTCGTCTTGCCGCTGCCTTTATGTCCTACCAAAAGTTTCACCATGGTTATCGCCTCCAAAATTATTATTGCTTTCCGCGTTTTGTTCATTATACACTAAATTCACGTGGCTTTCAAGCACAAAATCGGACTTGCATGCAGAATTATCAATGTCAAGGAAAAGTTAAAAGCATTATCTTATCTTTTTGTTGATTTTCATAGCATCGTGAGGGGATTCAGTTCGGCAATGGTCATAAAAACAGCAAACCCGTCACCTTTACCGCCGAGCCGCGCTAGGCAAAAATCTTAATCAGCAGCAATTTGCCGCGCGTGACCGTCACTTCCGCAGTTTCACCCGGCAGCACTTCGTTGCTGACGCCGTATTGGTACTCACAGTGAATGGCGGCATCCTGCAGCGGATATTTGGCGTGTGTGATCGTCACACCCTCCGCCTGTCCACTGAGGTTGAGCAGTGAAAAATAGGCACAGGTATCATCGATCCGGACCGGACTGCCGGAGACGAGCTGCATCTCGGAGTAATCGTCCAAAATCCTGCCCTGTTTGCCCGCTTCGTCCAGCATATAGAGGATCGATACATTGGCAAGGGTGTGATCCAGTCGCTGTCCGATGACGCCGACCAGCAGGAACTCCGCAAAGTTCCGCCGCATTGCCTCTTTGACTGCAAAAACCGTATCGGTATCGTCTTTTTCGCAAGGCAGCACGATCAGCTCCGGCGGCTTGCGCGCCGCTGCCTGCGCTTGCTTTTGATTTTGATTTAATGAATCTTCATGCGCGTTCTTTATTTCTTGATACTTCCGCTCCATTTCGGCTTTGGAGTAAGAGTCGAAGTCACCGATGATCAGATTTGGCCAGACACCGAGTGCTTCTTGATGTTTGAGTCCGGCGTCGCAGTAAATGTAATAATCGTCATTTCTGAAATATTTTTTGATCTTCTCGTAATTCTGGATCTCGGCCGCGCCGATGATCACACATCTTTGTTTCTGTTCCATGCTCTGTCATTTTCCTATGCTGCAAAATCTTTCCCTTACGGCCGCTCCAGCTTACCGATCCGGTCAGCCCAGTATCCCCAAACCTCCTGCAGCAGTTTGCGGCCCGCGAACATGGCGGCCAGAGAAGGGTCCAGCGGCGGCGCGATCTCGACCACATCAAAGCCCACGTTATGGCGCGTATGTTCATATTTTTTGCCCGGATTGCCCAGACCGACGATAATGTACATCCTGT
>URWB01000001.1 GCA_900551415.1 uncultured Eubacteriales bacterium | reverse complement strand
GATACCTTTCAGCCGGTATTCCCATAGGTTGGCTTCTTCTGTCTCTCCTTTTTGTCGAAGTCCGTAGATCAAGAAATTTATTTGTCGTAAATCGAAAGGTATATCGGATAAGGCGATTCGCGCGTATTTGATAAGCGAATCACATTCCGATTCGGTATGAACGGTCTGAGCATAAAGTTTTTCTATCCTTTCGGGAATCTCGACTGTGCGATAAGGATTATAATCTTCTTGGCTGGCATATCCCAAGTATAAATGTCTGAAATCCTGCAACGTCATTGTCGTGTCGTTGCCGAGGTATTTTTTCATTAGGTCGGGATAATAATAGGGCGAGCGGCTATCTCGGACGGCATTTTCTATTTTCTCCATATCGGGAATTTCTACTGTGGCTGTCTCAGCAGAATAGATATGCATGGAGGAGATACCGAAGAAAAGTATGATAGCTATGATAAAATGTTTCATCTTTTTAATTATGTACTCGAAGTTTCTTGTGGCTTCTGGTAAAAGAAACGGCTGTCATTACCTTGTCGGCTAACAAAAAATTACGTCTCTGTTTTTACCTAAACAAAGATATTATTTTCTTCTGACAGTAACCCGCTTTTTTACTGTAAAAGATGATAAAAACATTTTATTTTGTCAGACCTTTCTCCTTCCCGTAATGTGATTAAGAACGTTTTCCGGCGTGTGCGGCCAGCAGCGATAACAGCCCGCAAACTGCTGATGTCTCGACACAGCAGCCTGCAAACGCACAGACACAGCCTGCAGAACCGGCAGCTGCAGGCAGCGCAAGCGGCGAGATCGTGCAGACGGCAGCTAAAAAGAAAAAGACGACCGTCACAAATCCGGAAGCGCCTTGGGAGGACTTCAACATGCGCGGCATCCCCGAGGTTCTCGACAGGCTCAAAAAGGATGACGGCGACCTCTTTGTGCTGGTCAACAAGCTCCATGCCGTCAGCAAGAACTACAAGCCGACCGATATGGTCGTGATGGACAACAAGCTGACGACCTGGCAGAATTTAGAGATGAAATCCGACGCATACGACGCTTACCTGAAGCTGTACCGCGCTGCCAAGAAAAAAGGCTTTTCTCTCAAGGTCTGCTCTGCCTACCGCACCTACAGCACACAAAAGACTTTGTATGCCAACGCGGTCAAGACTAAGGGACGCAAGACAGCCAACATCCGTTCCGCGCGCGCCGGACGCAGCGAGCACCATACCGGCTACGCGATCGACATCACCTCCAAGTCCATGGGCTGGGGGCTGAAGCAGGACTTCGCGGATTATCCGGACGGCAAGTGGATCAACGACCACTGCCACGAATACGGCTTCATCATCCGTTACCCGAAAGGAAAAACCGATATTACAGGCTACGCTTACGAGCCTTGGCATCTGCGTTATGTCGGTGTTGAGGCAGCGACCGAAATCATGGAGCAGGGCATCACGCTGGAGGAATACCTCGGCAGATAGACACCGGCGCAGAGTTCAAAACACGTCAAACTTCCCACTTTGACCAAAGAGATCTTTTTAGAACACCAACGCAATTGAAGAGCGTTCGAAGAGTGTTCAGGACACGTCAAACTTCCCACTTTGACCAAAAGTTCGCAAAAAGATGTCATATTGGCGCGAATTTTCCTGCACGCACAGGCAAGTCCGGCACCCATTTTCATCTTTTTTCCGGATATTTGTCTAGTATCACAAAGATTATTTCAATATTTTAGTTTATAAAACAGTTTCCATACAAGAAGCGGCAGCCTTTTTAGGGACTGCCGCTTTTCATTGCGTACACATGACATCTTTTTGAGGGAAAAGGGGTGAAGTGGGACATCGGACGTGAGAAGCAATGCAAAACTCTGTTTTTTGTCCGCGGTTCACCCCTGCCCTTCCGCCTCCATGCCGTCATGCCCTGACAATAACTTGGACGCTTGTCGCCGGTCTGCAAGCACTCTTCACGACTGTGCCGAGACATCATGACGTCATGCCCTGACAATAGCTCGGACGCTGGCCGCCGATCTGCAAGCGCGCTTCACGACTGTGCCACGACATCATGACGTCATGCCCTGACGATAGCTCGGGCACTGGCCGCCGATCTGCAGCCGCTCTTCGCCGCGACGCCCCGCGCTGTCAGTCCTTGATGATATCCGCGCGCTGCACGCGAATCACCTTTTCGAGATCCGCAAACGGCAGCTCGATCTGGAATCCAATCCGGCCGCCGCTAAAAAAAATCGTATCATACAGCGGCGCGGTTTCGTGAATCGTCGTCGTAAAAAACTTTTTCATACCGATCGGGCTGCATCCGCCATGCACATAGCCGGTCAGCGGCAGCAGCTCTTTGGATTTGACCATTTCAACCGACTTTTCGCCGACCGCCTTGGCGGCTTTTTTCAAATCCAGTTCCTCCGCCACCGGAACCATGAATACATAATAGTTCTTGGATTTACCTTGCGTAACCAGGGTCTTAAACACCTTGTCCGGCTCCTGCCCGAGCACCGCCGCGACCTCCACGCCGCTGATGGCGTCCGTATCGGTATAGGTATGTTCGTTGTACTTTATCTTCATCGCGTCCAATTTTCGCATCGCGTTGGTTTTTTCTAATTTTGCTTTCATGTTCGTCCTCCCTATCGCCCTGCTGTATCGGCATCTCGCCTTCTGCTTCGCACGACCTCCTCCGCTCGTGCGACCTCTCAAAGCACGCTGATGTGATATTTTTTTAATTTATGCTGCAGAGTTTGCCGCTTGATCTGCAAAGTCTCCGCCGCCTTTGAGATGTTTCCCTCCGCGTTGATGATGGCTTCGCGGATAATCCGTATTTCCACCTCTGCGAGATAGTCCGGCAGAGAACATTCCGCGTCATAGCTGCGCTCAGGAAGCTGCTCCGCCAGATGCGCGCGCCGCCCGAAACTCGGCATTGCCAACATCTTATCGCTCAAAACATGTTCCTTGTCGGCCATGGATACTGCCTGCTCAATCAGATTTTCCAGTTCTCGCGCATTGCCCGGGTAATCATACTGCTTTAATTTTACAATTGCTTCCTCCGAGATTGCCCAGAGCTGCTTGCCGAATCGCTTGTTGTGCTTATGGAGAAAAGCTTCCGCAAGCACAGGAATATCGTCCGGCCGCTCACGCAGGGCCGGAATCCAGAGGTTCACGACATTCAAACGATAATAAAGGTCCTTTCGCAGCTTCCCTTGCGCCATCAATTCCTCCGGCGGTTCGTTAACCGTCGCGATGATGCGCGCCCGCACCGGGATATCCTTCGTGCCGCCAACGCGGCGAATATAGTTTTCCTGTAAGACACGCAGCAGCTTGCTTTGCAGGTCATACGGCATCGCGCTGATCTCGTCCAGTAGCAGAGTTCCCCCACTTGCCTGCTCAAAGAGCCCCGCGCGATCGACCGCGCCGGTGAAGGCCCCCTTCGTCGTACCGAACAGAATGCCTTCCAGCAGTGTTTCCGGAATCGCCGCGCAGTTCTGCGCCAAAAAAGGTCTGTCCTTACGCTTGCCCGCATGGTGAATGCTCTGTGCCAGCAATTCCTTACCGGTTCCGGTTTCGCCGTAGATAAAGACCGAAGCATCGTTCAGCGCGGCCTTCTTCGCTCGGGTAATGACCTGCCGAAAGACCTGATTTTCACCGTAAATGTCGTCAAAGGTATAGCGTTTGATGCCGACAGGCTGCGCTTCATCCTCTTCGGTGCGCGGTTCGCGCTTGCCCTCCGTCAACTCCAACAAGGTATCCGACATCTTCCGAATATTGGTGATATCCTTGGCAACTTCCACCGCGGCAACCGTTTTGCCATCCGCAATGATGGGAATCGTGCTGTTGATCGTTGTAATCTCCTTGCCGTAGAGATTTTTGTAGGTCTGCTGCTTGCGAAGAGTCGGATTGTTTTTTTTGAGTGCTTCGAACATCGTGCTCTCGCTCAGACTAAAATCAGGAAAAGCTTCGTGGAACTTCTTTCCCAGTACGTCCTCAATATTGACCTTTTCCATCGATGCCATCGCTTTGTTGTAGAATTTGCCGACACCGTCCTGATCGACGATGTATACGCCCTCGTCAATCAGCTCAATCAACGCTTCTATAATCTTGTTCAGATACTCCGCTTTCATTTCGCGTCCTTTCTGTGCTTCTTGTAATTTCGCCGCAGTGCCACGGTTTTAAAGTTATTCTACCACATTTCCTGCCTCTGCGCAAATATTTTTGCGGCATAAAAGGGGTAACCAAACTTTCGTGGGGGGCTGGCAAAAATGGGGACACTCCGTGGGGCTGAAAAAACCCCATAAAAGAGCAGCCCCGCGGCCTTCGTTTGTCGGCCGCGGGGGTGTGCAAAAAAAGAAAATTGAAACATGTGTATTGCAGTTGATCGCAAGCGATTTAGTTAGCTGCGGTTTCTTTCACAAAAAGATTTTCAATCAGACGCGTAATCTGATTCGCGTCCGGATAGGCCGGCGCGCAAAAATCAGCGGGCATGCCGCAGTCCCGCGCGTGGAGCTCGTCATGGTCTGTCAGAAACACAATGCGTGTCTTGGGATGCTTGCTTCTGATCTTCTGCGCGGTTTCCAGCATGTGCGAAATATCATCGCGCAAAATGACCGTACCGTAACGGCAGCAATCGAGTGACTGCAAAAGGCCGACCGTATCCGCAAACTCTACATATTCCGAATATCTTCGCTGTTTCAGTGTCTCCTCAAGCAGTTTCCGGCATATCGCGGTTGAATCATTGATTTTTGAAGTAAGTACAGCAACTCCCATACCTCTCACATCTCCTTCCGTATTTCATCATAGGTCCGGACGCTGAGCGTCATCGTCTTCGCCTTTCGGCTCGCCGCTTCCTTCGCTCGGACACCTGACTTGCGTCTGCTCTGCCTGCGCGTTCCGCTTGCCACTCGCAGCGCCAAGGTCATAGGTCCGGACGCTGAGCGTCATCGTCTTCGCCTTCGTTCTTTGGCGTCCGCAGCATTACGCAGGCGCAGAATTCTTTTCCCTCTGCGTCAAATTCCGTCATGCCGTCATATTTCGCCGCGGTTTCCTTCACCGAAAAAATCCCGATACCGCGTTCAGCCTCTTCTCCGCCATGCGCGCGGACAAAACGATTCTCTCTCCTTTGAACAATCCCATCGAAGGAATTGCGGATCACAAGATACAGCTCCGCGTCTTCCGTTACATCAATCGAAAGCTCCAGATGTCGTTCCGACGAGGGTACGGTCATGCAGCCGTTGATCGCGTTCTCCAAAAGATTGCCGAGGATCAGCGACAGATCCACCTCGCTGACGGTCAGCGCTTCCGGCAGGCTGACCACGCATTTTGTCCGAATCTGCCGTTGCCGCGCCAGATTGATATAGTGGCTCAGTACAGCGTTGACCGACGCCTGCGCGCAAAAGGAAAACTGCTCCTCCCCAAAAGCCGAGACAGCTTCATATTCTTCCAGAAACCGGCCGATCCCGTCATAGTCACCTCTCTTGCGAAGCTCCTGCACAGTGCGGACGACGTGCTTGTAGTCATGCCGCATCTGCCGCGTGCGGTCCAAATAGGTCCGCAGTGTCCTGTACTGCTGTGCCTGCAGCTGCAGTACGAGATTCTTTTTGTTGATTTCGATTTTTTCCAGCGCCGCGCGCAGCACCTGATAAAAGATCAGCTGCAAAAGCACAAACAAGAGCAGGCGCAGGAGCGCCGCGGCTATCAGTGTGATCCTGACCTCGCGGGAATGCAGCACCTCGTAGCTCGTCGGAACCAACAGCGTATCGCAGACCGCGATCGCCGCCGATGGGATCCACGCGTATCTCCAGATTTTTTTACTCTCGGAGTGTTCCGCGATCCAGACAAAATTCTTATGTAAAAAAAACCACGCCGCCGCTGTCATCGGCAAAAGCAGCGCCCATTGAAACACAAGTCCCCAAGTCGTCGGCATGAAGCTGTCCTTTTCCGGAAACAGCCACGCCTCGAACAGAATCTTTCCCAAATGGGTGAAAGAGACGAGTGCCGCGGCCGAGGCAAACACATACATGAGCTTATGCCGCTGCAGAGATATCATGCTGAAACAGCACAACAGCATAATCAGCAGAACTACCCATACAGCCAAAGCGCTGAACCGGTTCCGGTACGTTTCCAGCGCGGCCAATGCCAGTACGGTAAACACGAGTGTCAGCAACGCGGCAGGATAAAAATTTCGTTTTTGGAACGTGATATGGTTTTTGACAGGCGCCAGCATCAATACCGCAACCGGCAGAATTACGGCATTCTCCACAGCCGCCATGAAAAATTCATATAGGTGCATCGCGATTTCTGCCTTTCTTCAGGATTCTTCAAGCGGTGCCTGCGGCATTTGAGCCAGCCTTTTCCGCCTTTGCATAAACCGGTATTTTGTAAAAACGTCTTGGATCTCACTCTTTCTGCGCGCGTTGATCGGAAAAGTTTCTCCGTTGCTGATCCTGCAGATGCCATTCTGCATGGAAGTGATCTCATCCAGGTTCACCAGAATCCCGCGGTTGATCGTGCAGAAGCGCGTATCCTCCGCCAGCATTTCCTCAAACTTCTGGAAGGTGATCCGTACCCTGCAGGTTTCCTCTTTGGCATGCACCACGCAATAATTCGCGTCCGCCGTAATGTACAGGATTTCGGAGTGTAAAAAATAGATGGTGTACTTCCCCGCGTCGAGCGCAAGATAGCTTTCGATTTCCGAAAGGACTTTCGCCACATCTCTCATCACGCGCAGAATCTCACCGTCCGCGATCGGTTTGGTAATATAGTCGAACGGATGGTATGGAAAGGCTTCTGCCATATGCTCATCGCTGGAGGTCACAAAGATCAGGATATTATTCATGGTGTTTTGCCGCATGAGCGCTGCGGTTTCAATGCCGCTTAAGCCTTCCCGCATATAAATATCCATCAACACGACATCAAAGATCTCTCCTTTTTTTACTGCCGCCAGGAATTCTTCACCCGAACTGAACTTTTGATGGAGGATCCGCACATGCAGAATGTCGCTGACAATCTCCAGTTTTTCTTCCAGCTTCTTCTGTTCGCGCTTATCATCGTCTACAATCGCGACTCTCATGGCTATCCCTCCTTTTTCGCATTTTTTCTATCTTACCTTAAAATGCTGAGGCTGTCTACACTTTCTTTTTACACATTCATCCCTGTTTTTTTGTTTTTATCCCTTTTCTTTCTGCTACAAAAACTCCCGCGTGGGAGCACCGAAGGTCATACACCAGAAACCGCTGCCCACTGAAGGGGTCAGCAGGCAGGCGGTTTCCAATCTATGGGCCGCAAACCGCAGTTTGCATCACCTGCTTACAAGGAGTGTCGGATCATTCATTCGCATGGCTGAATCATCCTCTATCTATATTATACCTTCATGCGGGCCATATCAAAAGCGCGGTTTATCCCTGAATCGCGCCATTCCTCCCACAAACCTAAAGCCTTCCCGCCGGAGCTTTACATACGCTTCCTGACTTCCTCGATCGCTTCTCCGCGGCTGCCGCACTGCATCTTGCCGAACATCCTGCGAATATGTGTCTTGACGGTATTTTCACTGATAAAAAGTTCCTCCGCGATCTTCGCGTTCGTATGTTCAAAGGAGAAAGCCCGAAGAATCTCCAGTTCCCGTTCTGTCAAGCCAAAATCCCTTTTTACCGCCTGCAGCGCGGTTTCAAAATCGGATGTTTCCGAATTTTCTCCTGTTTCTCCTGCCGCCCGCGCAGGCCGCGCCTCCGGTGCCATAATCCCTTTATACAGGCTCAGTCCGAAGGTCAGGGCGGCGATCAGCCCCCAAAACCAGATGGTCAGGTGCGTGTGCGGGGTCGCTCCGCGGGGATGAAACATATAGCTCGCGTAATCTGCGAGCAGCAGCAGGCTGACCGCGATGCTGTACAGCAAAAATAATTGATCGGCGGATTTTCCCCGAAGCTGTTCAAATCCTGAGGCGATGACATGGAGCAACAAAAACAGCAGCAGGAGCAGCTCCAGATAGCACAGTACGATTTTGTCCGGCAGCTGCGGCGTATTCGCCAGAATCCATACGCTCAAATACGTGATCAGATACAGGCGGCACAGCTTTCGCACCATACTTCCCAGCCGGCTTGTGACAACACAGCGCTGCATTTCAATCCAGAAAAAAACGCAAAGATCGCACAGAAGATTGCAGAACATCAAAGGAGTATCCCGCTGCGTAGACGCAAATACGGTCTGGTAATAATGCAGCATCATATTAAACAGTAGCGCGAGCAAAAGGAAACCCTGAATATGCGCGAAAAAGACGTCCTCCGTACCGTTCTGGTTTTTTCGGATCAGTACGATTGGAAAGGATGCCGCCAGCAGCAGACAGGAAATCAGATATGCAAGCGCGATCGCATGTTCCATCCATTCCACCTCCTCATCAGCAGCGATTTTCCGGCGCGTGTGAGCGCCTTCTCATCATTCATTCCTCTTCAAGTGCCTTGCAAATATACTCTTTAGAACTATTTTAACATGCCTGCACGTATTTTTCTTCCACATTCGTCCCTGTTTTACGTTTTTCGTCCCATGCCCGCCATCTCCCGCGCTTTCCCACAGAGCGCAAAACGAGGGACAGCCGCCGCGAAAACGCGGCAACTGTCCCTCGCGCCCCGCGTCGCGAAGCCGGACGCGCGCAAAATCCGCGCGTCCTTGACCCCCTCGCCTTTCTTTCACGCGGCGGCTCGCGATCGCACCGAAAAGAGCGCCTTGCGGCGCCCTTTTCGGTCTTTATTCATTCACTTCGTTATTAAGAAGGACTCTCGTCCTCTCAACCATAATTATTATGACGCGTCTTAAGCCTCCAGAGCCTTGAGTGCCGCAGCCTTTTCTTCTTCTCTTTCCTGTAAGATCTTCTGATACTCTTCTTCCGTCATCTTTGTCATGGTGATGCCGGTGTATCCGAAAATAACCGAAATAATCGGATTTACCCAGTTCAGAACCGCGTAAGGGATGTAGCTGGAGTCGATGCCAAGGAAGTTTCTCATCGTCGCGCCGCAGGTGTTCCAACCGAAGAAGTTAGAAGTCAGCGTACCGGAGTCTTCCAGACATCTCGACAGATTTTCCGGCTTCAGTCTCATGTCCTCGAAGGCTTCTTTGAACATTCTGCCCGGGAGTACCAGTGCCAGGTACTGGTCGCAGCAAACCGCGTTCGTCAGAATTGCCATCAGGTTCGTGGAAAGCACCAGACCGCCTCTGCCCTTTGCGACTTTCAGGAAGATTGCCGCTACCGATGCCATCATGCCGGTACAGTCAAGAATACCGCCGAAGCACATCGCGGAAAGAATGATGGAAATGGTCCACATCATGCCCTGCATACCGCTGGACGAAAGCAGTTCTGCCAGTTCCGCGATAACCGGACTCGCGTCCTCCGGAACAACACCCAGGGAAATTCCGTTATTGAGAATGCTGAACATATTGTTGATAACCTTGTCCTCCAAAACCGTTTCGATCGCCACGTGGTTGTAGAACATCAGTGGAACACCAAGCATCGCGCCGCAGACCAGCGACGGAATTGCCGGAAGCTTCAACGCTACCGCGGTGATAACGAAGGCCGGTGGGATCAGCGTCAGCACACTGATATTGGATGAATCCGCGATGAAATTAAGAATATCGTTCATCACAGTCATGTCCGGTTCATTTTTTGACGCGTACATCAGTCCCATAACAACGTAGACAATCAACGCGATAATCAAAGAAGTTCCGGTTGTGTAGATCATGTGCTTGATATGCTTGAACAGTGTCGCGCCTGCCATGGCCGGAGCGAGGTTGGTCGTATCGGAAAGCGGCGACATCTTGTCACCGAAATACGCGCCGGATACGACCGCGCCGGCTGTCATCGCCGGTGGGAAACCGAGTGCCGTACCGACACCCATCAGCGCAACACCGATGGAACCGGCTGTTGACCAGGACGACCCTGTCGCTAAAGATACGATACTGCAAAGAATACAGCCGGTTACCAGGAATACCTTTGGACTGATGATTTTAATACCATAATACATCATCGAAGGAATCGTACCGGCTGCCATCCAGGACGCGATGATCGCGCCCAGAATCGCGAGGATCAGGATTGCCTGCATGGAACGGTTAATCGAGGCCAAGATACCCTGTTCCAGATATGCCCATTTCCACCCGTTCAGAACCGCAATAATGCCGGCAAAGGCCGCCGCGAGAATCAACGCGATGTGAGGTTCCCCTCCGGTATCCTTAATAATCGACCACATCAGTAAGCCAATCATGGCCAACATAACCAGCAAAGTCTGCCACATAGGAATTTTTTTACCCATAATCATTTCCTCCTTTAGGAAAACAAATAAAGATTAGTGCGTGAATGAATGAATCAAGCTTTTGCGGCGATTTAGGCTGTTTCACAGCAGGTACCTAAGGAATCGGATCCCAGGGCAACCTTCCGCGTGTCCGGCCGAATCGCCTTTCGAATCCACTTTAACAAGAAATGAGTTCCCGTACAAGATGACCCGCGGGTGACATTGCGGGTGACCGCGGGGTGAAATTGACAGGGGTGAATCGCTGTCACCCCTGGTTTTCTTCTTTTGCTCCCTGTTTTTTGCGGTTCCTCCCTCATTCCTTGTACCGATTTGCCGCAAAAGGGTATAATACGGTTAAGACCCCACACAAAAGCAGGGAAAGCACGAACGCGTGCATGACGAAACCTGCGATTCCTTTGCATACATGCCTGCCATGCATGACAGGCGCTTCGCAAGGTGCTTTTGTCGTGATTCCGGAAATATCGCACAGCGATATTTCCATGCATAAACATAAAAAAGAAGGGAGGACTCACCATGACGATGTACGATCACTATCTTATCACCGGCGCCACCGGATTTTTGGGAAAAACCCTCACAGAGCGGCTCATCAAAAGCGGCGCTCGCGTGACGGCTCTGGTACTCGCAGATGATCCGCTGCGCGCGGAGCTGCCTGCTGCCGTGGAACCGATCTTCGGCGATGTTACCGACAAAGCTTCCCTGCAGGCTTTTTTCGATACCATACAGGAACCGCGTCGTACCTGTCTGATCCATTGCGCAGGCATGATCTCCGTAGCGACGCGCCCGCCGAAGGAACTGTATCAGGTGAATATCCGCGGGACGAAGAATATCACAGACTTCTGTCTTGCCTATCACATCGCGAAGCTGGTCTACGTCTGCTCTGTTCACGCACTTGCCGAAAGACCGCGCGGCGAGGTCATCACAGAGGCAGCTGGTTACGCCATGCGGAGGGCGGACGGACCTTACGCAAAAAGCAAGTCCTTCGCGGCCGGTTTTGTCCTCGATGCCGCCAGGCGCGGACTGCCTGCCAGCATCGTGCTGCCGTCCGGCATGATCGGTCCGGGAGACGTCGCGGGCGGAGCGATCACCCGTCTTCTGCTTGCCTTTCGCCGTCATTGTCTTCCGGCAGCAGTGCGCGGCGGTTATGATTTTGTCGATGTACGGGACGTCGCGGAGGGGATTCTTGCCTGCGCCGAAAGAGGCGCGTCCGGCGAAAGCTACATCCTCTCCGGTCATTATGCCACGATTCGGGAAATTCTTATGCTCGCAAGACACAACACAGACTACAGACTTCCCCGAATCTTCCTGTCGCCGCGTTCCGCAATGCGCCTTGCGCCGCTCTTTGAAAAAATGAGTCTTGCCAAAGGGCAAAAACCGTTTTTCACACCGTATTCTGTCAAAGTTCTGGCTTCCAACGGTTTTTTCTCACATCAAAAGGCTGCGGAGGCGTTCGGTTACGCGCCGCGTTCCCTCGCGGCAAGTCTTCGGGATACGATGGCATGGCTCGACTCCAATGAGGATGACAAACGGCAAGCACGCACGTAACGAAACCTGTGGATACCGGAAATTTCCGGAATAAAGACAAAAGTGCGCATATCGAAATCTGAGATTTCCATGCGCACATGGCGCTCACCCATGAGCGCCGCTTCGTAAGGTGTTTTTGTCGTGATTCCGAAAATATCGCTGTGCGATATTTCCTGCATCATAAAAAAAGACCGAAAAGCAGGGTTCTGTCTGTTTCCCGCCTTTCGGTCTTTTATATAATTGTCTTAAATTAAGAATCTGATATGATCAGTCTGCTTATCTTTCAACGATTAACGCAGTTCCCATACCGCCGCCGATGCAAAGCGTTGCAAGACCGTACTTGGAATCCTGCTTGATCATTTCGTGAATCAGCGTGATGAGGATTCTGCAGCCGGAAGCGCCGATCGGGTGTCCGATTGCGATTGCGCCGCCGTTGACATTCGTCTTTTCCGGATCTAAGTTGAGGTCCTTTCTGACTGCCAGAGACTGTGCAGCGAATGCTTCGTTTGCTTCTACCAGGTCGATGTCCTCGATCTTCAGACCTGCTTTGTCCAGAGCCTTCTTGGAAGCCGGGATCGGACCAACGCCCATGATGGACGGATCAACACCTGCGGAAGCGTAGGACTTGATGGTGCAAAGCGGCTTGATGCCTAATTCATCCGCTTTTTCCTTGCTCATAACGATAACTGCAGCACCTGCATCGTTGATACCGGAAGCGTTTGCTGCGGTTACGATACCGTCCTTCTTGAACGCGCCTTTTAACTTCGCAACCTTTTCGATGGTTGTGCCGAATTTCGGGAATTCGTCTGTATCGAAGATGATCGGGTCACCCTTTCTCTGCGGAATCTCTACCGGAACGATTTCATCTTTGAACTTGCCTGCTTTAATCGCAGCTTCCGCTCTGTTCTGGGAGATGACAGAGAACTCGTCAAGCTGTTCTCTGGTGATGCCCCACTGTTCCGCAACGTTCTCAGCGGTGATACCCATGTGGTAACCGTTGAAAGCGTCCCAAAGACCATCGTTTACCATCATATCAACCATCTGGGTGTTGTTCATTCTTGCGCCCCATCTTGCTGCCGGCATCGCGTAAGCTGTCGCGGACATGTTCTCCGCACCGCCCGCTACGATGATATCAGCATCGCCTGCTTTGATGATCTGCGCAGCCAGTTCTACAGCTCTCAGACCGGAACCGCAAACCTTGTTGATGGTCATAGCCGGTACTTCGATCGGCAGACCCGCGTCCAGTGTCATTTGTCTTGCGACGTTCTGACCAAGGCCGCCCTGCAGAACCGCGCCCATGATAACTTCATCAACCATTTCCGGCTTGATGCCTGCTCTTTCGACGGCCCCTTTGATCGCGATAGCGCCTAACTTTCTGGTAGGGATATCCTTCAAGGAACCGCCAAAACTGCCGATTGGTGTTCTTGCTGCACTCACAATTACAACTTCTCTCATTTTTATGTATCCTCCTTAGATAAATAATACTTTGGTTTTTTGACTTATCATTATTTAATCACACAATAACACAAAATGCAAGAAGCTTCGTTATTTTTTTAACGAAATCTCTTGTATTTTTTAAGGTACATCTCTTCCTGTATATCTTACCTAAATTTCGGTTAAAAAACAAGCCCCTCACCAAAAGTAGTTTATTTAACAATAACCGTATACTTTTGCGCCAGTTTCCAAGGCTTGTAGGACATTTTGGCAAGACGCAGATTTGCCAGCCCCATGTCCTCCTCGCGGTTGACATACACCGTTTCCTCCGGCAGGCGCAGACAGAACTCATGGTTAATCGCCTGATACAAGCCGCGGATGCGGTCATCCGCCTTTTCTACATGCACCAGCACCGTTTCCTTGCTGTTCGTGCGCGCGAATTCCCCGAGCGTCACCGCCTCGATCTTGCCGTGGATGCGAATCATGCCAGTCAGAAGCCCTTTTCCCACGAACTTGAGAAGCTCGCGGATCGCCTCCGTCTCGAGCTCCAGAATCTCCTTCCACTCCTCCGGCGTTTCACCCAGCTTGTACGCGTTCTTACTCTCAATATAGGCCATAACCTCCGGCACCGTCTCCGGCGTCACCTCTTCATAAGTGAACTCGTAATTTTTCATAAACTGGTTAAGATGATTCTTCTTTGTATGCAGCTTGCGCCCCGCCAGATTCACCAGATCCTCCTTGAGGTAGATGTAGTCGTCATCATCCCGGTCGTGCTCGATGAACAGCGCCCCCTCCTCGGGAAAACATTCCGTAAGCAGCGGTACCAGCGATTCCGGCACCAGGCTCAGCTCCAGTTTCTGTCCGTTCCCCGTGAAAATCTCCTTCGCCGCAAGGAGCGTTTCCCGCAGCTTTGATATCTCATAGCGGCCGGTATTGGTCAGCGGGAAAGACATGAAATACTGCGGATCCTCTTCCGGATCGAGATTGCCCAGTGCCCCGATGCACAGGTAATCCCCGATAATCTGCCAGCTGATCTGATGCGTGTTGCGCCAGATATAATTGGCGATATAAGTATGACTCGAGGACTGATAGTCATAGCCATCAAAATACGTGTTGAGCAGGTCGATCTGCTCCTTTGTCAAATTCTCAAAAGTGTTCTCAAATATCATAAAGCTCTTTTTGTTTTTTCTTTTTCCTTTCTCGATGTACGCTGCAAACGGCAGGACGCCCCCATCGCCGCAGCGTTTATGTCCGCAGTCCGCGCAAGTCCGTATGCGCTGCGGGTTTCGCCGAAGCGCGGGCGGCAGAAACTATTTTACGATTGCCGAAATCGCCTTGAACTCCGGCGCTTTCGCGCTGCCTAAGAGCTCGTACAGCACGCTTTCATAGGTCGTGATGACCACGCCCTCCTGCGCGAGTCTAAGGATTGTCCGTTCTTTGTTCAGCGGATCACGGGAATCGATACAGTCCGCGACCAGCGCCACGCGGTAGCCCTCCCGGATCAGATCCAACGCGGTCTGCACCACGCAGATATGCGCTTCGATACCGGCAAGAATGACTGTGCCTTTGGTGCTGTTTTCCAAAGCCTCCGCGAATGCCGGCTCGTCCATGCAGCTGAACGAGGTCTTATCGATCGGCTCAAACGCGCCGAGCGCCTCTGCCACCGCCGGAACCGTCGGTCCGAGCCCCTTCGTATACTGCTGGGTAACGACCGTCGGAATTCCCAGAGCCTTCATGCCTTGAATCAGACGAATCACGTTTCGCTCAACAGTTTGCGGGTCGGACATCGCCGGCAGTAATTTTGTCTGCATATCGATCAGAACGCAGATCGCGTCATCTTTTTCTATCTTCCAAGTGTGTATCTGTTGTAATAAACTCATTTGATTGCCTCCCATTTTTTTAATGCCTCAAAGCCCGCATAATCGTTCAAATCATATTTGATTGCCGATACTGTGATATAGCCCTCGCGTACCAGCTTGGTGTCCATATCGTCGGTCCAGGTTTCGTCCTCAATCATCGTACCGGCATAGCGATAGGTTACGGTTTCACCGTTGTCCTCTGCCTCGTAATACCATTCATCATATTTGGCGTTTCCCAGCCTGGCCGCCCTCGTTCCCTTGATTTCGCAGGCTTCCAGGTCCGGCGCGTTGATATTGATGAGTGAACCGGTCGCGACATGGCTGCAGGCATACGGCAATAGCTCTACCGCTGCCTTACACGCTGCCTCAAAATGCTTCGGCTCATGTGAGATGACTGAAACCGCAACAGACGGCAAGCCTAGAAACGCGCCCTCGGCCGCCGAGGATACCGTACCAGAGTACATCGTATCCGTACCTAAATTCGCCCCGTGATTGATGCCTGTGTAGACTGCCTCCGTCCGAATGCCGCGCTTCTTCAAAAACAAAGTACCGAGCTTGACACAGTCCGCGGGAGTACCGTCAACCATATACGCCTCTTTGGCGAACGGATAGTCCTCCACCTCGCTGAACAGCACGTCCTTGTTGATACTGATCGCGTGACTGTAAGCGCTGCGCTGCCCATTCGGCGCGATTACATAAACGTCGTGTCCCGCCAGGCTGAGCGCTTCCGTCAGCTTGGCGATTCCTTTTGCCTGAATGCCGTCATCATTTGCCACTAATATATTCATTGTTCTATTTCCATCACCTTTCCGATCGCGTCATGAATGACAAGATCAGCCCTGCCGTCATAAGGCGTTGGCTGCTTATTGATCAATACTAAATTTTTACCCTTAAAATAACGAATCAAACCGGCCGCCGGATAAACCGCCAGGGACGTGCCGCCGATGATCAGCGTATCCGCCGCTTCGATCGCCCGAATCGCGCCCAGCATGCAGTCCTCATCCAGCGCTTCCTCATACAGCACCACATCCGGTTTGATGATCCCGCCGCACTGCGGACAAATCGGGATACTGCCGCGGCAATGCGCGGAATCCAGCGTATAGTCAAGGTCATAGGCTGCCCCGCAGTCCATGCAGTAGTTTCTCAGAACCGAGCCGTGCAGCTCGTAGACCTTTCTGCTGCCTGCTTTTTGGTGCAGGCCGTCGATATTCTGCGTAACAATCGCCTTGAGCTTGCCCTGCCGCTCCAAATACGCCAGTGCCAGATGCGCCTTGTTCGGCCGCGCGTCCGGGTAAATCAGATTATGCTTGTAATAGTCGAAGAAGGTTTCCGTATGCCGCATAAAAAAGGTATGCGAAAGAATCTCCTCCGGCGCGTAGCCATACGCCTGTTTGGCGTGATACAGCCCTTGCTCCGAGCGAAAATCCGGAATATTGCTCTCGGTCGAAACGCCCGCGCCGCCAAAAAACACGATATTTTGACTCTCGTCGATGATTTCTTTTAGTCTCGCGTCCATCTTACCCTCCGATTTTCTTGTCTTTTTCTTGCTAACAGTATACCATTTATGCTAAAATTTTGGTAGTCAAAAGTTTTTGTAAAATTCGTGAAGTTTGTAAATTTCACAAAAGCTCACAGCCTAAAACAAAAGGAGTATCTTCATCTATGAAAAGCAAAAAAAAGAAAACCGCGCTTGTGCTGGGCGGCGGCGGCTCCCGCGGCGCGTATGAGGCCGGCGTTTGGCAGGCGCTGACGGAACTTGGGATTGAAATTGATATCGTAACCGGCACCTCAGTCGGCGCCATCAACGCCGCGATGGTCGTGCAGGGTGACGTAGATTTGACCGCGCAGTTATGGCGGGAAATCGAAACGCACATGGTCTTTGACGTGCCGGAAGGCAGCCAGCCCATCGAATATGCGCGCGAGATCGTCTTCCACCACGGCGCCGGCACTTCCCGGCTCAAAGAGCTGCTCGACACCTATATTGATGAAGATCAGATTCGCAGCGCCGCGATGGACTACGGCATCCCGGTCGTTTCCCTTCCTGCTTTTGAAGCGCATTACCTGTTCAAGGAGGATATTCCCGCCGGACGCCTGACCGACTATATCGTTGCCAGCGCCTCGGCCTTTCCTGCCATCCACAGCTATGAAATCGACGGCGTGGACTATATCGACGGCGGCTATGCCGACGAAATTCCGGTCAATATGGCGATGCAAAAAGGAGCGACGCATGTCATCGCGGTCAACCTCAAGGGGATGGGACTCGTCAAATACGACAGCATCAAAAAAGCGCCGAATCTGGTCTACATTGAGCCGAAATGGGATCTTGGCAACATTCTGATCTTTGACCGCGCCAACGCGAAGCGCATCATGCGGCTTGGATATCTGGACACCATGAAAGCGCTCGGTTTGCTCGACGGCAGCTACTTTGCTTTTGCCAAAGGCACGTTCGACAAAGCGACACTCAAAGCTGCCGACGCCTGTGCCCGCGTCTTCGACCTCGACCCACTCGTTCTCTATACACGCGAGATTTTCCTCGAAAAGATCTCATCGTCCGTACAGGCTGCGCATGCCGAGGCGAAAGAGGCATTCGAGCGTTACAGAAGTTTTTCTGGATTATCCGGACTGCCGAATCCCAAGGAATTGCTCGCGGACTTCAAGGCCATCACCGGTCAGCATATTCCGGTCTTCCTGATTGCCTACAGCCTCAAGGAAAAAGGCGCAAGCAGCCTCTTTCTCAGCCGCGCCGCCCTGCGCCTGCTCCCTGAGCAGATTCACGCCGCCAGATTTTTGGTGAAATATGAGCTGGTGTAGAGGCTCCGGCACGTTTTCAGACGGCACCCGAGCCGCTTAAGATTTCCAGCGCCGGATCAGCTCCGCAATCAGCCCATCGATCTCGCCAAGCGGCAGCTGGCTGTAATAAAAGCTCAAGGCGCTAGTTTCCTGGTCGGTGATCTCCGACAGCGGGATCAACTGCAGGCCGATGGATTTTGCCTCCGCGCAAAGTCTGTCGGCTTTCTTTTTGGAGCGGACTTTGACGGTCAGATTGATGCCGGAATGGGTATTGAGCGGTGCCGCGATTCCGCCTCCATATGCCGCGAAAGCCTGCAGCACAGCGTTCAGCTTCTGCGCGTACAAACCGCGCAGCTTGCGGATTCCGGTATAATAATATCCGTCCTCCATAAAGAAGGCCAGCGTCAGCTGCTCTGCCTTCGAGCAGGTCTGCGTGTATTCGTTTTTAATCTCGCGGAAAATCTCCGCCATGCTCTCCGGCAAAACCATGTAGGAAATCTTGATCGCCGGAAACAGAGTTGAAGAAAATGTTCCTAGATAGACCACGCGGTCGTGCCGATCCAAACCCTGCAGCGCCGGAACCGGTTTTCCGAAATAACGCAGCTCGCTGTCGTAATCATCCTCGATGACGATGCTTTGGTTGCTGACCGCCCAGTCGATCAGTTCATATCGTCTGCCGACCGGCATCACCGCGCCCGTCGGAAACTGATTGGACGGGCTGACATAAACCGCTGACGCGATATTCGTCGGCAGTTTGTCGATTTCAATGCCGTC
Organism: uncultured Eubacteriales bacterium; assembly: GCA_900551415.1. Taxonomy (GTDB): domain Bacteria; phylum Bacillota; class Clostridia; order Peptostreptococcales; family Anaerovoracaceae; genus CAG-238. Next base: position 39,019 of record URWB01000001.1, on the reverse strand, counting down.
TTTGGCGACCGGAATGTGCGAAATCGTAAATCCCCCATCTCGAAACATGCTTTGTACCGGCAGATAACCCGGGGCCTCCAGCGCGACCAGACGGATATCCATCTTGCGCAGAATTCGGCAAAGATGCCCGGTGATCTGCTGCGTACCGGCACCGATGACAATGCGATCCGGACTCGTCGTCACGCCGCGGGAATGATACAGATATTTGGAAATTTCAAAACGCAGCGCCGCTTCGCCCTGCGGGTCGCTCTCATACAGAAGCAGCTCTGAATACTCGTTAAAGACTCGCGCCGCGCACTTCTTCCATTTGACAAAATCAAAGCAGCTCGGATCTGTGCGGTACGGCGAGGACTCAAAAGTGAAATCGTTGATGTCATACACGCCGACGGCCTGCGCGCCGGCGCTGCTTCCTGCGGTGCCGGGGCCGGCAAATGACGCCGCTGTCGATGCTCTTCCGGCGGCAGTAGCGGCGCCGAAAGCTTCCGCATCCGCGTCCGGCTTGCCTGCCATCTCTTCCTTTTGCCCCTTTGCGCGTTCACGCTGCTTCCATACCGGCCGGTCCGCATGCCTCTCACGCGCTTCCACGCCGTCTGCACGTCTTGTCTCTTCGCCGCGCTGTACGGTTTCTTGCGCGCCTGCCGCGATCGGCGCGATCCGCGCCACAAAATATCCCGCTTTTGGTTTGCTCGTAATATAGCCCTCGACGAACAGCTGGTTATACGCAAGTTCCGTCGTTGTAACGCTGATTCCCAAATCCCTCGCCAGACCGCGCAGAGATGGAAGTTTTTCTCCACAGAGCATTTCTCCGTACAGAATCCGCTCCTTAATCGTATCATATAACTGTAAGTAGAGTGGCCTCGAGGATGTGTGCTCTTGCTGTAAATATATCGGCTTCATTTTTCCTTTTTCCTCAATCTGTATATATCAAAAGAATTATTTTTGCGTATTTTAATCATAACACGTTTGAGGTATAATAGCAATATGACATCAAGATACTCCACTTGCAATCCATACGCGTGACTCGCCTTTGCTTCCGGCAAAATTTGTCGAAAAGCACTGCGCAGCACTTTTCCGAATCGTGAGCTTTCTCGAGTTATCGGACGGATTGAAATTTGCCGAAAAGCATCACGCAGTATGAAGCCGCGCGTGCAGTATCGCAAAAATACAGATCGTAAACGAGGTGACAAAGATGAGAACTTCCGACAAGACGAATACCATCGTCATGACCGCCATGATGATGTGCCTGGTTTTAGTAACAACTTATACTTTTAAGATTCCGACCCCGTTCCAAGGCTATGTACACCTTGGGGACGCGATGATTTTTTTGAGCGTCCTGATTGTCGGCAAAAAATACGGTGCTGTCGCTGCAGCCTTCGGTTCCGCTTTGGCGGATCTTCTCGGCGGCTATGTCGCTTTTGCGCCATGGACGTTTGTGATCAAGGGTCTGATGGCTGTTGTGATGGGCTTGTTCATTGACGCAATGGTCAAACGCAAAAAGAACAGAATCAAAATCGCGGGCGTACCGCTGATCGAAATTATCGGTATGATCGTCGCGGGTCTTGTGATGGTGCTCGGCTACGGCGTCGCGGATGCCGTCCTCGCGGGTAATCTCATGACAGGCATCCTGAGCATGCCTGCGAACTGCGGACAGTTCGCGGCCGGCGTGATCATCGCCAGCATCCTTGCCGCCGCATTGTACAAGACTCCGGCAAAAAAATACTTTACCTACAGACTGGATGAGGTTGCATAGTTATTTGGTCAAAAGTGCGCATAACGAAATCAGAGATTTCTGTGCGCGCGTAAACTGCCCGGGGCTTTTATTGAATGAGCCGCATGCCCGATATCACGCGGCAGTCAAAAGTCTCGCGCGGCCTTGCTGTTTCTGCCGCGAGGCTTCTCTTATTTTTGCACCTTCTTCCCTGCCTCCTGTGAATCGAGGGTTTTGAATTTAATCGGCAGCGCGATTTGTGTTAAATACGCGTCCTTGTTCGCGCCATGGGTCGGCGGTCCTTCCATATAGATATTGCGAAAATATCCATGCGGTGTCATGCCGTTCTGCTCAGCGTAACGCAATAAACGCGCATGCACTTTCGGAAAATTTTCATAAGCGCCGCGATAATAAACGCAGATCGCCGCCGCGACTGCCGGAAAGTCCTTAATCTCACTCCCTTGACTCTCCTTTACGACCGGAATCACGTAAAGCCCGCTGTCCGTCTCCTCGATTGGAATCTGTACGCACATTTTCTGCTCAATATCAAGCTGATAGTTTGATACCGCTTCGATGTAGCAGTTCCGCAGCTCCTCTGTTTTTTGCGCTAGATTTTTGCGGCAGAAAGGTCTGCAAAACGCGCGGAACGCCGGAAGCGATACCTGCGTCACCTCAGCCTCTGTCTGCGCTGCCTGACGCAGACGCAGTCTCGCGATATACTGCTCAATCTGATCGCGCAGCTTGGTCAGTCTCTCAATCTGCGCTCCCAACTCCTCCGAATCATCAAAATAACGGCGGATCTCGTCCAAAGAGAGCCCCAAATTTTGCAAGGTTCGAATCAGACGAATGTGCACGATGTGATCTACTGTATAATAGCGAAAGCCTCGCTCATCGCGCGCGGTGGCCGGCTGCACCAGACCATGAGCTTCATAATTGATCAGCATGCGCCGCGTGATGCCGACAGCTTTGGTGACCTCTCCCATTTGAAAAAGTTTTTTCTCGCTTGCTTCCATTTTGCCTCCTTGCTCGTCTCGACAATCCTGCCTCTTGAAAACGTGAAAACGCTCAATATGTGAACCACCCATTGTCTAAAGCCAGTGGGATTGCGGTAGCCTTATTTCAAATTTTTTTGGATTTTTCTTGACTTGGACATTGATGTTCAAGTTATACTTACACTATAGCGACCACAGCGTTCGCTGTCAAGGCTATTTCAGGCTGAACCTTTTTATTGCAGGGCATATCGCACAGCGGTATTTTTGAATCACGACAAAAACACCTTGTGGATCGCCGCTCATGCGTGAGCGCCATGTGCGCATGGAAATCTGTATTTTGTGATGCGCACTTTTGTCCAATTAGGAAGGCAACCATTTAGCTTAGCAAGCAATCCACTGCCATTGCAGCGGATATAGAAGGAGGCATAAGACAAATGAAAAAGAAACTGACATTACTTTTGGTTTTCGCTCTGGTTTTTACCATGATTCCCGCGCCGGCATCGGCCGCCCTCAAAAGCGCAGGCTCGCCGACAGAGGTGCAAACCCTGGTATCCAGCGAAAATCTTGAACACAACTTCGTCAAGGTGACCGCGGATGGCAGCACCCTGCGTATCGAAGCGGAAACACCGGTAACTGCCTCAGAATACAACGTCAACGTCATCAAGGTTAACACCACCGACAGTGTTTGGGTTGGACGTATCTACCCGAATGACATGGGAGATTACTGTCAATTCACGTTCTCACTGCCGAACACAACCGCGCGCACCGGCGCTATGAGCGGGGACTACATTCTGCAGATCACCAAAAAGATCGGCGCAAGAGGCAATCCGGTCATTTACAAGAACTGCGCGTTCTGCGTCACGAACGGCCAGTTCTCCATCCTGCAGTATGATAAGATCATCAAGGAAAACTCCCGCATCGACAAGAACGCTAACAAGAAGAAAAAGGCTTCCGCTTTCAAAAAGACCAATCTCAGCGATGTCAAGAGCATTTGCTTCCGCAATCCGGTGAGCAAAAAAGTCGCCTCTGTCACCAAGAAGAAGGTCAAATATTTTAAGACCGTTTCCAATCAGATTGTCAAGGGCGCGGATACAGACTATGAAAAACTGCTCAAAATCTACGAATACGTCGCGGAAAACTTTTACTACGACACGATCGCGTTCGCCACAGGCACGAGACAGTACGTCGATCCTTACCGCAATCTCTATAATATGAGAAACAAGAAGAAGAGCGAGAACAGCGAAGGCGGCAAGGTCGCGACAACCTGCGTCGGCTACGCGGCAGCCATTTGCGCGCTGGCGAGAGCGCAGGGCATCCCGACCAGAATCGTCAACGGCCATCACATCAGCCTCAGCACAACCGACGGATTTCATACCTGGTCGACGGAGTCCGACATCACCGAACTCGATCACTGGTGGAATGAGTGCTATGTGGACGGGCACTGGATCACCGTCGATGCCACCCCGGGCAACAGCAATAAGTGGAACAGAAGCTCCAAGACCTGGACCTACACCGGCTTGACCAACTACATCTATTTTGACCCGACACCGGAGCAGCTTGCGACCTCGCACATGCTGCTGGAAGTCAAAGGACTGAAATAGCCGATCAATGCAGTGACTTCCCGCGCTGCGGGCTGCATGCCTTGGCTACGCTTTTGCGAAGTTGAGCGCCTCGCTGGTCTGATGCACCTTCCCGTTCGTATCGACCAGGATCGCTTCCACGCCCTCGATGCTGTTTACCAGCGCGAGGGCGTTTTCGATACCCAATGCCAGGCAAGTTGTCGAAAGTCCGTCACAATCGACAGAACGCCCCTTCGCGGCGATGATGGTCGCGGACAGGACATCGGTATCGGTCGGATAGCCCGTCTCGCTGTCCAAAATGTGGTGATACTTCTTGCCGCCGGCGATAAAATATCGTTCATAGGTACCCGAAGTCACCACCGTCAAATTCGATGCAGGCAGTGTGCCGAGCAAGGCGCCGCTCTCTGACTGCGGATCTTTAATACCAATGCGAAAATCCGTTTCTCCGGCCTCTGTATCAAGCATAGACCGCGCTTTGCCGCCGAGCGCAACGATGTTGCCGCCCAGGTCGATGATCGCGCTCTGCACGCCTTTCTCTTCCAAAAATGCGGTCACGCGGTCGGCGATATAACCCTTGGCAATACCGCCCAGATCCAGCTCCATCTTTGGGTCCGCAAGCCGAACCGTATTCCCGTCGATCTCAACCTTGCTGTAATCTACATGCCGCATAGCCTCAGCCAATACCTGTGCATTTGGAATCTCACCCGGCATGGCTTCGCCTGCCGCCACCTCTCCCTCGACCGCTTCGTCTGCCGCGCTCTCTCCGCTGCCCTCTGCCGCAAGCGCCGTATCGCCCGCGTCGTGGAAGTTCCAGAGGTCCGTCGCTTTGCCGATTGTGATGTCAAACGCACCGTTCGACAGACGTCCGTATTCGATTCCCTTTTGCAACACCTCGATGGTCGCGTCGCTGACCTCCACCGCTTTGCCGCCCGCCGCGTTGACGCGCGCGATGTCGGAGTTCTCGATTGTCTTGCTGAGAATTTTTTCGTAAGAATCGCAGAGTTTGAATGCGTCCGTAATCAGCTGATACAGCTGTCGCTGCTGTTCTTCTTCGTCTGCCGCCGCGAAGCTGCCGTCCGCGTCCTCGATGCCAAAAATCGTAATCGTGCAAATCGTATCTAAATAGAAGCCCGTCTTACTGATTCCTTGATTGTCATTTGTTTTTTCGTTGGCTGCACAGCCCGTTTGTGCTATAATAAGAGTAATTACAAGCAAGACACCGAGCAGATGCCGCAAAGGCCGCTTTGGCAGCCGCTGCGCCCGCGTCCGGCAGGTCGTTTCGCGTTTCATAAACCTTTCCTTTCCATGCGGCAAAACACTGTGCGGCATATATCATCTTCCGCGTGCCTCTCTGCGAAGCACAGCGCATTTTGATATCGCAAGCCGCTTTTGCCGATATAACCTGAACATACAGCGCGCTGACCTTCGCGGCCCGGCATACCGCCAACGATAAGCGAAAATCTGCGCGCAGGAGATTTTACATGATAAAAAAAGCAGATATCCTTCTTTTTGTGTGCCTGCTGATTTTTGGCATCGCCGTTTCGTGGCTGTCGCTTTCCGGCGGCATGACCGGAGAAAACGTGCGCGTCACTGTGGACGGTCAATTGTACGGCATCTATCCGCTCAGCGAGGACCGGGAAATCGAAATCAAGCAAAATGGTCACACAAATCATATTACCATAAAAGACGGCACCGTTGCAATGACTTCTTCTTCCTGCAAGAATCAGGTCTGCGTGCAGACAGGCGCCATTTCGCAGACTAAGGATGTCATCGTCTGCCTGCCAAACAAGATTTTGGTTGAGATCATCGGTGACAAACACAAAGGAGGTGGCGTTGATGTCATCTCCGGATAAGACGCGCGCGGGGATTTCCTTGCGCGAGGAAGGCGCGCGCAAAACCGGCGTGTGCAAAACCGATGGGCGCGTCGCGACACATGCCGACGAGCTCCACAAAACAGCCGGCGCGCGCAAAACCGGCAATCGCGACGGGCTTTATGGGCCTTCTCGTACCGGCCGCACGCGCAGGCTCGCCTTTGCCGCGATGTTCGCTGCGCTCGCGCTGATATTTTCATACGTGGAGGTACTCGTGCCGATTCCCGTACCGATTCCCGGCGTCAAGCTCGGTCTTGCGAATCTGGTGATCCTGATCGCCCTTTACCGCCTGGGCTTCCGCTATGCCTTCGCCATCAACTGCGTGCGCATTGTGATTGCCGGGCTTTTGTTCAGCGGTGTGTTCGGCATGCTCTATTCCTTTGGCGGCGGCATTCTCAGCATCCTCATCATGTACCTGCTGTATCGCACGAAGCTGTTTAGCATGGTTGGCATCAGCATGGCCGGCGGCGTCATGCATAATCTGGGGCAGCTTCTGACCGCCTGCGCGATCATGTCCAACCTCAGCCTGATGAGCTATTTCGCCGTCTTGTTTTTTAGCGGACTTATCAGCGGTATCCTGATCGGCATCCTGGCGTATAGCATCGAGAAACGCCTGCCCGCGGACTTCCGCTAAGTGCAAGGGGCAAATTATTTCAACACGATTGTGAGGTAACACTATGGAAATCAAACGCCTTTACAAAATCTATTTTAGCCCTACCGGCACCACTGAACGGGTCGTCTGCGCGGTCGCGGAAGCACTCACAGACGATCTCGGCATCGAATCGTTTCTTTACGATTTCACTTTGCCAGGCGCGCGAGGCAGCTTCCCGCGACTTGCGGAAACTGACCTTGTCCTGTTCGGCTGTCCGACCTACGCGGGACGGCTGCCGAACCTCCTGCTCAAGTATCTGGACACCATTGCCGGCAGCGGCGCGCTTGCCGTTCCCATCGTGACCTTCGGCAACCGCGCCTTCGACAATTCCCTGATCGAGCTGCGCGACATCCTCGAAGCGCATGACTTCCATACGATCGCGGCAGCGGCGTTTTCGTGTGAGCATTCTTTTTCGACCACGCTCGGCGCGGGCCGGCCGGACGCCGAGGATCTCAAGGAAGCCGAAACCTTCGCGCATGCTGTTACCGGCAAGCTCGCCGCGCTAGCGGCACTTGACACCCTGCCCGCTCCGATTGCTGTTGACGGAGACGCAGAAGCAGGCTACTATCAGCCGCGTGACCGCCATGGCGTTTTTATCGATATCCGCAAGGTGAAACCTCTGACAAGCGTTTCCTGCAACCAATGCGGTCTCTGCGCGGCGGTCTGTCCAATGGGGGCGATCGATCCGCAGGCTGTCAGCAAGGTGCCCGGCATCTGCATCAAATGCGGCGCCTGCATCAAAAAATGCCCGCAAGGCGCTAAATATTATGATGACGCGGGCTATCTCTATCACAAAGAAGAACTGGAAGCCATGTACGGCACAAGACGCGCCGCGAACAGTTTCTATCTCTGATAACAAAATGCCCCGACGGACTCTTCCCAGGAGGCTCATTTTCTGAGGCTCCTGGCACGTCCCGTCGGGGCTCTATTTTGTTTTTAGAAAGGTTCAGCCTTATGCCTCAGCCTGTGCCGGGGCCGGAGCTTCTTCCTTTACTGCCGGTTTTCTTTTTGCTCTCATGTTGTTGATCGCATTGGTCGGACATTCCTTTGCGCACATGCCGCAGTTCTTACACTTTTCCGGATCGATGTACGCATGGTTGTTCTCGATGGTAATCGCTTCGAATTTACACACCTTCGCGCACTTGCCGCAAGCGATACAGCCGTTGCTGCAAGCCTTGCGGGTAACCGCGCCCTTGTCCTCGGAGTGACACTGCACCACAATCTTATTCTTCGCCGGAGCGATGCGGATGACATGCTTCGGGCATGCTGCCGCGCAGGCGCCGCAGCCGGTGCAAAGCTCTCTGGCAACCACCGCGACACCGTCGCAGATCTTGATTGCGTCGAAGTTGCAGGCTCTGGTACAATCGCCCAGACCCAGACATCCGTACTTACACTGGTTCATGCCGCCAAACAGATTTGATGCCGCGCTGCAGGTCTGAATGCCTTCATACTCCAACAGGGATTTTGCGGCCTGTTTGTTGCCATTGCACATCACAGTCGCTACCTGCGGTTCCGCGGAACCTGCTTCAATGCCCAAAATCGCTGCCAAAGCCGCCGCGCAATCCGCGCCGCCGACCGGACATTTGTTCGGGCCAACGCCTTCCGGATCTGCCGCCAAAGCTGCCGCGTAATCATCGCAGCCCGCGAATCCGCAGCCGCCGCAGTTCGCGCCCGGAAGCGCTTCTCTTAATTTTACAACTGTTTCGTCTACCGGTACGAAGAATACCTTCGCCGCGATCGTCAGGATGACAGCAAAGACGAAACCAAGCGCTACAACCAATAATACCGGTGTTAAAATTGGATTCATTCTTTTCGCCTCCTTCTTATACTAAGCCGCCGAATCCCATGAACGCAAGGGACAGGATAGCCGCAGTTGTCATTGTGATAGGAACTCCCTGGAACGGCGCGGGAACAGCGGTATTGCCTTCCAGCTTCTGTCTCATTCCGGAGAAGATGACCATCGCGAGCAGGAAGCCTACGCCGGCGCCGAGAGAGTTGATCAGAGCCAGACCGTAGCCATAGCCCGCGTCGATGTTGTTGATACATACACCGAGTACCGCGCAGTTGGTCGTGATCAGCGGAAGGTATACACCCAGGGACTTATGCAGTGCCGGAATGAATTTTTTGAGTACCATTTCCACGAACTGTACCAGTGCAGCGATAACGAGAATGAATACGATGGTCTGTAAATAAGCGATTTCAAACTTGTTCAGAACAAGCATGATTGGCCATGTTGCTGCTGTCGCGAGCACCATAACGAAGGTAACCGCGACGCCCATGCCGACAGCGGAATCTAATTTTTTAGATACGCCGAGGAACGGACAAATTCCGAGGAATTGAGCAAGAACATAGTTGTTTACTAAAATCATACCGATTAAAATACTCAGCCACTGTGCCATTATGCTTCAACTCCTTTCTTTTCGATTGTCACGCCGTCGAGCTCGGAAATGCACTTTTCCTGCTGGCACATGCTAGCAAGCGCACAGCCCTGGCATCCGAAGTCTCTCGGCTTTTTGCCCTTGGAGGCAAGAATCTTATTCACAACTGCAATCGCGCAGGCATAGACGAAGAAGCCGCCCGGAGCCAGTGCGATGATCAGCATCGGGTGTTCGGAAATGAACGGAATGGAAACGGTCAGCTTCTGTACCAGCTCTTCGCTTCCCAGGAAGAATCCGGAGAAGATCGTGCCGTTGCCGATGATCTCTCTGACTGCACCGATGCAGGTCAGGGAAAGGGTGAAACCAAGACCCATGCCGACGCCGTCTAATGCGGAATCCAGCACGCCGTTCTTGTTTGCGAACATTTCGGCTCTGCCCAGAATGATACAGTTTACTACGATCAGCGGCAGGAATACGCCGAGGGAATTGTACAGCGGTTCAGCAAATGCCTGTACGATGAACTGTACCAACGTTACGAATCCTGCGATAACGACGATATAGCATGGGATTCTGACTTTATCCGGAATGATCTTCGCGAGCAGCGAGATTACGATGTTGGAACAAATCAGTACCGCTGTCGCCGCGATACCCATACCCATACCATTAAACGCGGAGGATGTCGTCGCGAGTGTCGGACAAGTACCCAGCAATAATACGAGGTTCGGGTTTTCTTTGATGATGCCCTTTGTGAGGACTGCTAATCTATTTACTTTTTCTTTCATTAGTTAGCACCTCCTATTGCTTCAAATTGCGCAAGTGCCGCGCAGACTCCCTGGTAAACACCGTTGGAGGAAATCGTCGCGCCGCTGATGAAAGTCACCGCGGAATCACCCTTGATGTTGTCAGCGTTCGCGAGTTCTGTCAGACCCTTGTACTGCTCCAGATAACCGGAGTCATGCGCCTTGGTGCCAAGACCCTTGGTATCCGCATGTGCCGTAACCTTCACGCCTGTGATCGCGCCTTCGCTGTCGATACCGACCATTTCGGTCAAAAGACCGCCGAAGGAAGCTGTCTTAACGGTGACGACCATGCCGACGCCGTCCGCAACGTAGCAGTCCTCGACAAATACCTTGTCAGGTACTGCAACGACCAAATCTCCCTCATACTTGGTGAAAGAGGTCGCTGCCGGAAGCAGCTCCGCTCTCGCCGCGTCAGCTGCTTTTGCAGTGTTGTCTGCGATGATCGGTGCAGTGATGGAGTTTACGTAAGCCAGCGCGAAGGTAATGACCAGACAAATCGCTACCAGTACCACGGTTGGCTGTATGTATTCTTTAAAGCTATTACTTTTCATTTTTTTTCGCACCTCCATACATTCTCTTCTGGAAGAAGCTGTCGATGAGCGGTGTCAGGCAGTTCATGATCAGGATGGAGAAGGAAACACCTTCCGGATACTGACCCCACAGTCTGATCATCATCGTAATCAGACCGCAGCCGATACCAAAGACAACTTTTCCGCCCGGTAATAACGGAGTCGTGACATAGTCGGTCGCCATGAAGAACGCGCCGAGCATCACGCCGCCTGCCAGCACGTGGAAGATCGCCATGTGGAGCGCGTCTCCGCCTGTTGCGCCGTAGTAAATCGCTGCGAATACGAATACCGTACCGATGAAGCAGGCCGGAATGATCGGGCTGATGATCTTCTTCCAGATCAGGAACAGACCGCCGATCAGAAGCGCGATCGCGCTGACTTCGCCCATGGAACCGCCGATATAGCCGAGGAACATTTCCATGTTGGTCGGCAGTTCAGCCGCATTACCCTCAGCCAGTACGCCGAGCGGTGTCGCTGTAGAGGTCGCGTCTGCCGCCATTCTCGGAGCCGGCCATGTGGTCATTTCGGTCGCGAAGGAGATGAACAGCACGATTCTGGCTGTGATCGCCGGATTCGCGACGTTCTTGCCAATGCCGCCGAATAACTGCTTGATGACGATAACCGCGACGAAGCAGCCGACGATGGCAATCCAGTAAGGAAGACCGGAAGGTACGTTGAACGCGATCAGTACACCTGTCAGAACCGCGCTCAGGTCGCCGATGGTCTGTTTTTTGTGCATCAGTTTATTCCATGCCCATTCGAAGAATACGCTGGCAACAGCGCAGACCAGGGTCAGGGAAATGACTCTCGCTCCAAAAACGTAGATACTTACCAAAAAAGACGGTGCCAGTCCGATGAGCACCATCATCATGATTCTGGTGGTGTCCATATTGGTCACGATATGCGGAGCGGAGGATACTAATAAATTATTGTAAGTTTTCTTATCCATTATTTAATTCCAGCCTCCTTTACTACTGCTTTTCCAAGCTTGTTCATGAAGCCGAGCGGTCTTCTCGCCGGACAGATGTAGGAGCAGCTGCCGCATTCCATGCACTGCATGACCTTGAGGTCGGAGAGTGCCTGCGCGTCTCTTGCTTCATACGCCTTTGCAAGCGCGGTCGGAATCAGACCGAATGGACATGCCTGGTGACATCTGCCGCAGTTGATGCAGCCTGTTTCTTCCTTCACCATGGACTGTGCCTTGGAGAAAGCCAGAATCGCGTTATTGTTCTTAACGATCGGCATCTCGTCCGAGAAAATCGCTCTGCCCATCATCGGGCCGCCCATTAAGATCTTTTTCGGTTCTTCTTTATAGCCGCCGCAGAATTCGATCACGTCGCAGATCTGTGTGCCGATCGGCGCCATGACGTTCTTCGGAGTCGCAACCGCGTCGCCGTCTACCGTCATTCTCTTTTGGATCAGCGGCATGCCGGTTCTGAAATACTGACCGACAAACGCGATGGTCGTTACGTTGGAAAGGATGACGCCATGCTGGGCCGGAATTTCGCCGGCGTTCATGGTCTTGCCTGTGATTTCATAAAGCAGGACTCTCTCTGCGCCCTTCGGGTATCTTGCCTGCAGCTTGAATGTCTTGAGATTGGTGATGCCCTTTGCGGCAATCAGCTTGTCGAGGTGCTCGATGGCATCCGGCTTGTTTTCTTCGATGCCGATATAGCCCTCGTCCAGTCCGATGAACTTCATCAGAAGCTGGCAGCCCGCGATCAGATCTTCCGCGTCTTCAAGCATCAGTCTGTGGTCAGAAGTGATGAACGGTTCACATTCAGCCGCGTTGACGATTAAGGTATGTACCTCGTCGATATTCTTCGGGTTGAATTTGATGTGCGTCGGGAAGGACGCGCCGCCCAAACCTACCAAACCGCTGGCTCTGATCGCCTTGATGAATTCCGGCAGGTCGTTCGCTTCAGGAATCGTGATTCCCTCGTAAACTTCTTGTTTCTTGTCTGTTTCGATGACTACAAGTGTGTCTGTGCCGCCCATAGCGGAGCGCTGTTCCTCCAGACCCTTTACGGTACCGGAAACACTTGAGTGGATAGGTGCGCTGACAAAAGCATCGGTATCGCCAATAAGCTGTCCTACTTTTACATAGTCGCCTTTTTGTACTAATGGCTTGCAAGGTGCTCCTATATGCTGAGACATCGAAATTTTTACAACATCAGGGATTGGCATTACTTCCGTCGCACAACCGGCAGTGTGCTTGTAATGGCTCACATGAATGCTGTGTAAATGTTTTTGACTCATGTCTGTGAGACCTTCCTTTCTAAAAAATATACAAAATCATACGCCATATATTATACTACAATAAAAATCAAAAAGCACTAAAAACTTTTGATTCTTAGCGCTTCTTCTTGTATTTTCGCCATATTTTCGCCGAAAACCGCAAAAAAACAGTTATTTCCCGACGAAAACATCCCCCTCCGCGGTAATGCCGATGACCTTTTCGTCCGCGTCGCGCCGCGCCTTGACATAGGCAAGCACTTCTTCGGTCAGCACCTCGCCCGGGCAGGCGATCGGTACGCCCGGCGGATAAGGGATGAGGGACGACGCGCAGACTTTGCCTGCCGCTTCCGCAAGCGGCACGAGGACCTTTTCGCGCGGGAGCGCACGCCGCTCCAGTCTGGTCGTGAGCGCCGGCGGCTGCGCCATCTTCGCCGCGGTCACCGGCTTTCGCGCCGCGGTAATCTCCCGCAGCGCCGCAAGCAGCCGTTCAAAGTCAGATCGTGTATTGCCGATGCCGCTCATGCACATGATGATATTGCCCGTCACCAGCTCCAAAAAAATCCCCTGTTCCATCAGCAGATTCTCCAGTTCATTGCCGTTCACACCGTAGGCCGACAGATCGATATTCAGCTTGGTATGATCCAGCGTCGGCGTTTCCATGATGACAAGTCCGGGGATCTTCTTGACTTCTTCATAGAACCAGGTCAGACTCTCCGCCCACGCGCGCGTCAAAGCCTCGCCCTTTTCCAGCAGAAGGTCCGCGTTGATGTCCAGCGTCGCCATCAGCGGGTAGGACGGGCTGGAGCTTTCGATCATCTGGAGCTTGTCCTCCAGTACATGACAGTTCACACGGTCCGTGCAGACATTGAGCAGCGCGCTCTGCGTCCACGACGCCAGTGTCTTGTGGATGCTGTTGATGACCAGATCCGCACCCAAATCTTCCGCCGCCCGTGGGAAGCCGTCGATGCCGTATTTATCAAAAAATTTCAGATGCGCACCGTGCGCCTGATCGACAATCAAGACCTTGCCTCGGTCGTGCGTGACCTTTGCAATCGCCTGAATGTCGCTGCAGATGCCGTAATAATTCGGCGATGGCAGGATCACTGCCTCTGCCTCCGGATTTTCATCCAGACAGCGCGCGATCTCGTCCGCGGAGATGCCGCCCAGCACGCCGTAAGCCTCTAAAGTCTCCGGATAGGCGTAGATCGGCATAATATCGCCTAATTGCAATGCGTTAAAGACAGACTTATGGCAGTTTCGCGCCATGACCAGCTTGCCGCCTTTGCCGACCGCGGTGAGGATCGCCGCAATCAGACCGCCGGAGCTGCCGTTGATCAAAAGATACGACTGCTCGACCTCATATAAGGCGCGATACTTCGCCATCGTTTCGGCGATAATGCCTTCTGTCTGAAATAAATTGTCCGCGCCGGGGATTTCTGTAATGTCGCAGTCCATGATCTGCTCCAAAAACGCGCCGTATCCGTTTTCACGATAGATACGCGCCCCCTTATGTCCCGGCATATGAAACGATACCGGCTCCTGCTGCGCGTGCAGCTGTAAGAAGTCTCTGATTGCCTTGTTCAATATCTTGCCTTTCTGTCTTTCTATCACAATCTTGCAGGCTCACATCTTAAGCAGCCTCAGAGTCTCGCCGTCCGCGAGACTGCTCGCGCGCGCCGCGCGTTTGTCTTTTTGCCTGCGGCAGCGTTATGCTTACTGCAATTTCCCAAAGATTTCGTTTTCCATCAGCCCGTCCGCGCGCATCAGGTTCTGCATCGTCGCGATGTCTGCGGAGATGTCGATGCTCTCGGAGAGGAACAGCTTGTCGAGCTGCTTCTCGAAGGCCGTGATCATCGTATCCATCGTATCCTCGATCTGCCGCTTGGCATCGCTGATGTTTGTGCCTTCCACGCCCTGCGCATCCAGCTTTTCGTAGCGGGTGAGCAGTTTTAAGCTCGTCGGCAGATAATAATCCATGAATTTACGCATACCGCTGAGCTTTTGCGGCTGTTCCTTGGCGAGCTTAAAGATCTTAGCGGTCAAGTCCTCCAAGCGGCTGATCTTCGCTGACATTTGCTCGCCCGGAATGCGGTCGTTAAGCTCCCGCAGTTCCTTAAGGGTCCGTTCATATTCGTCCATGTTATCGGCCTTGGCCTTTGCCGCGCGCGCCTCAGCCTCCGCCTCGGCTCGCGCCTTCTTGGAGATCGGCGCCTCGCCTCGTATAACCAGACAATCCGAACGCATGTCCAGATATGCCTTTTCGCCAAACAGGCCAAAATCAACGCAGCGCTGTAAAATCCGTTCCGTCTTGCCGCGGGACGCCGGAAGCGCCTCCGCGACCTCATCGATCAAGATGTAGTCCGCGTCGCCGACAATGGCGCGCACCCGCTTGCGCTTTCTCTCCGCCGCGCGCATGCCTGCCGATACCATCAGCATGACCACGCCGCCGAGCAGCCACAGAGAATCGGTGATGACATCCCGCAGCGCGTAGCTGATGCCGGTTCCTTCCTTGTGGCACCAGACCAGATACTGAATCGAATCCGGCAGTTCAATCACGCTGAACACGCACAGCAGGATCCCCAAAATCATCCAAAGCTTACGCGTATTGATCTTCTTTTTGCTAAAAGGAGCGGAAGCCCGCGCTGCCCGCGCGCCCTCCGCGGTTCCATTCTGTGTTCCCTCGGCAGGGAAGCCGTCGCTTGCCTCCGCGGAGGCTGCTTCCGCCGAACCTTCTTTATCCTCAAAGATTTTCGCGACCAATAGGCAGATCGCGATCGGCCAGCCTCCGATGATAAACATCACCACAATCAGCCAAGTCGGAATGTGATAGCTGCCGTTTGGATTGCGGAACTGGTCGGTAAACTTCTTTTTTTGATTTGGATTCATCGTTTCCCCCTGTATGTGCTTCTTTCTTCGCGCGCGTCTTGCTTTCGCGCGCAGTCTAGGCACAGTATAGCACCTTGACCCCCAAAATGCAATCTTTCAATACAAAAATGCCCCCGGAAAATCTTTTTCCGAGGGTCATGGCGCAGGCCGCGTCGAAACTTTTTTGTGCGTTAAATTTCCAGCCCCGTACTGATGTTGCGCATGAAATCCTGCACATTAGTCACAATTCCTTTGGCTGCGAGGCTGCCGCGGTCGCCGAGTTTGTTCGCCGCGAATTCCGAGGTATCCACCATATAAAAATGTACCGGCCTGATCGTGCCGTCCGCGAGCACGCGGTAGGTCGGCGTCATATTGCCGGTTGCGATCGTATGCAGCACCGTCGCCATGCCGATGACCGTCGTCGCCTTACGCACATGGGAGCGAATCGTATCCTGCCCCACGTAGGTATGCTCGTAAACCTCCGGCAGCGGGCCGTCATCACGAATCGAGCCGTTGAGCACAAACGGCACGTTGTGCTTGACACAGTTGTAAATAATACCGCTGTGGATGCCCTCGCCCTCGATGAACGCCGGAATGGAGCCGTAGGTGTTAATCGCGTTGATCGTATCCAGATGGTTGTAATGACCCATAAAATGCAGCTTCTGGTTCTCGATATCGCAGCCGAGCGCCGTTCCCAGATAGCCGCCCTCCAGATCGTGTGTCGCCAGCGCGTTGCCCGCGAGCAGCGCCTGACAATAGCCTTGCGCAATCAGTTCTCCCATCACGCGCCGCGCTTCTACGTCAAAGCTGCATGCCGGTCCCAGCACCCAGACAACATAACCGTTATGTTCTTTTTCATAGCGGAGCAGCTCCACGAGATCCTTATAGTCCTGTGTGAACGAGGTTTCTCTGCTTCGGGACTGACGGAACGCAAAGGTATTCTTGCTGTCCTCCTCGCCCTCGCGCAGCCAGCAGTCATCATGCACATAGATGCCTTCGCTCGCGTCCTCTGTTCTGCCGACGACGACCGAATCGCCTTCCTTGATATTGCGGAATTCTACGACGCGAATCTTTTCACCGTCCCAGATCGGTACCGCGTCCATGCGGCTGTCCTCCGCCAGATACCACTTGCCGTCTATCTTAAAATATTCCGGAAAGATTGAGGTCGCGTGAAACCCCTTTGGCGCCGCCTTTGCGCGCGGCGCCTTAACCAGTGTCGCGTTCGGCGCGCTCGCGAATCTCTCTTCTGTAAAATCCGGTTGTATATATTTCGCTAATTGAAAACTCATCTTCATCACTCCTTCTTGCTTCTGACTGTGCTATCATACCACAAAAAAAAGCAGAACGAAATACAGAATCAATTCTGTACATAATTCTATATTTTATCTCGCATATTCCATATATTCTATTGAAATCCCAATAAGAATCGTCTATACTGTATTCTATATAATAAAATACACAAAAAATAAATTTTTATTTTTTTTAGTTTTTAAGCTGTAAATCGCAGTTTTGTAACGGAACAGGAGTATCATGTGAAAAAGAAAAATTCCAAAAACACCAAGGGCAAGATCGTCTCTGCCGCCTGGCAGCTATTTTACGAGCAGGGCTATGACAACACCACCGTCGAGGAAATCGTCGATGCCTCCGGCACCTCGCGAGGCTCCTTCTACCACTATTTTGACGGCAAGGCCGCACTGCTCAGCTCGCTTTCGTATCTCTTTGACGAAAAATATGATGAGCTGGCCGAAAGCATGAATCCGGACCTTTCCTCCATCGAGAAGCTCAACCTTATGAATCAGGAGCTGTTTCTGATGATTGACAATACCGTATCGGTAGACCTGCTGAGCCAGCTCTTCGCGACCCAGCTCATCACAAACGGTGAGCGTCACATGATGAGCCCGAATCGTACCTATTATAAGCTGCTGCGTCAGGTCATCAGCGAAGGGAAACAGAATGGCACCTTCCGCGAGGAATTTTCTGTTAATGACATTGCCAAAGCCTATGCAATGTTCGAGCGCGGGCTGATGTATGACTGGTGCATTTCCGGCGGCAGCTACTCCCTGTGCCAGTATTCGCAGAGTGTCCTGCCGCTGTTTCTTAAAAGCTTCTGCACTTAAGATTCCGCTTTCCTTTATTACAGACACATCGTCATATACAGTGGAATGCGGATTATATTCTCTTCTACGGACAAATCTTTTGCGCAGATCATATACCTTTCCTGTACCTTTGTCTGATATTTCCCCGCAAACATATCAAAGGACTTATGGTTTTTATATCCTGAGGATTTCACTTCAATCGGGCACAGCTTTTTATTTCTGACCAAAAGAAAATCAATCTCATATTTATTTGGTTTCCTGCCTTCTCCCCCGGAAATCTCAAACTCATGGAAATATAATTCGTAACCTCTGCTTCTAAGCATTTGAGCTACAAGATTTTCCATAATCATGCCCTGATTGATCCCAAGCCTGTCAAAAATAAGCGATTTATATAAATCCTCCTCCGTGTCGTCACGGTTTTTCATAATCTGGGATACGAGCAGGCCCGTATCGCCCATGTATAATTTAAAATTGCGTCTGTCTGCATGCAGTTCAAGCGCAACTTCCGGCGACGTCGTATTGACACACAAATTGGCGATCATGGATTCCGCAACAAAATCAATCGCCCCGATATAATTTTGATACCTTGCGTTTTTTTCTACGCCAGCCATACGAAAATGTGAATTCCGATTGGAAAGCTGCTCCGGGATCGTTTTGAAAATGATCGATGCTTTCTCGTTACTGTCGTTATCATGTTTCTTAAGGTCGTCTTCGTAAAGGGAAAGAATATTTCTCTTTATGAAATCGATCTCCCGATAGGTTCTCCCCTCGACGAATGCCGACACCGCCTGCGGCATTCCACCTACTGCCATATAGGTGCGAAAGGTCTGCATGATTTTTCGGTGCACAGCATCCCCCAGCGGCTTTTTCTTTTCAAACGCATAGCGAATTGCATCTGCGGTAACGGTATCGCTCTTCGCCCACAGGAACTCTTCAAAATCCATCGGAAACATCTTGATTTTGAATTCCTCCGATGGGATTAAAATATCGCTTACATTTTTCTTTATACTGATCAGCGAACCCGTTTCGATATAATCATATCGCCCATCCTGCACCAAAAACTTGATTGCCTGCCGCGCAGCTGGAAACAGCTGCACCTCATCAAAAATGATTACGGATTTTCCTTTCGGCAGATCTCTGCCTTTGAGCAAAAAAAGATTCCTGAAAAACACATCAAGCTCACCGATATTCTCTTCAAAATTGCGGCGGACATCCTGACTTTCCTGCGCAAAGTCAAGAATCATGTGATCCTCATACTCGTTCTTCGCAAACGCAAGGGCAATCGTACTTTTACCGATACGGCGCGCGCCTTCTATCATAAGCGCGCTTTCGCCATGCGAAACAGTTTTCCACTCCAGCATTTTGCTGTATATCTTTCGCTTAAAAACCATATTCACTTCGTCGAGTAGACAATCTCGACCTTCCTTTCTCAAATTTATCGATTGTGAAAGGCCTGCCTATTGCCCCTCACAGAACCGTACGTGCGGTTTTCCCGCATACGGCTCTTCAAACCAACGTCGGTTTCCAGTTCCAAATATCGGTTGTCAGATGTGGCTCTTTCACATAATATTTCCATACTCGGAGAAACTTTGTATATCGAAACTTTCCTTTCTGATCTCTGCGATTCAGCATCCTATACGTTGCATACTTCACATATTTATAGAATCCCTGTATCGCGTGAAAATTCCCACTGACTCCATAATAATTGTAGTGTCCCGCCAACGAAAGGTTGATTAACCTCATTGTGTCTGCAACCGGTTTCGTCAGCCTAGTCTTAAGCCATGCTTTCGCTGCCTGCTTCTTCATTTTCTGTTTCTTCTTGCTGGTTCTCACTCCAAGGCGATATTTCCCTCCCCTTGTTTTCGTGTTGAAGAATGTAAATCCCAGAAAGTCGAAATCTTCCTTTGTTCCTTTGAAGCGGCCTATTGGTAAGATTCTGGTCTTATCCTCTGCCACTTCCAGTCCAAATTTTGCCAACCGTGTCCTCAATAACTCCAGTACCCTTTTCGCTTCTTCCTCATACTGGAACATCAGCAGAAAATCATCCGCATAGCGTACGTAGTAGATCTCGCCTCTTACGTATTGCTTCAATATTCTTTCGCACCATAGGTCTAATACATAGTGAAGATATACATTTGCCAGTATTGGCGATATCTGTCCTCCCTGTGGGGTCCCTTTGTCGCTTTCCAGTATTGCTCCGTTTTCCACAATTCCGGATTTGAGGAATCTGCTTATATACCGCAGGAAGTTCTTATCTGCTATGTCATGTTCCAGAAATTTCATGAGCCATCTTTGGTCTAAGTTGTCAAAGAATCCCTTGATGTCCGCATCTAGTATATAGTTCACTTTTCTGGTCATGATTGTCTGGTTGATATATTTAACAACGTCATGTGCCCTTCTGTTCGGTCTGAATCCATAGGAACAGTCCAGAAACCGTGGTTCATATACATCGTTTAATATTTCCGCCATTACGCTTTGTACCAGTCTGTCCTCATAGGCAAGTATCCCTAATGGACGCATTTTTCCATTCGGCTTGGGAATGTAGGTTCGACGTGCCGGCTGTGGGATATATTTAAATGTTTTCATGCGCTTGATAAGTTCCCGCACGTTTTCATCTAAATTACTTTCGTATTCTTCCTTTGTCACGCTGTCGATCCCTACCGCTTTTCCTGTTTTCTGATGCCGGTGGGCTTCTTTAAGACTTTCTTCATTGACACGGTTGATAAGCGTTGTCAGCTTTGCATATTTCTCTGACTGATACCTTATCCCCTTCAGTTCATGTTCCATGCTTTTCTGAGCCTCCTGTACTCTGCATGTTTTGCCTTTGGCGATTGTTGATTTGCTGACTCCTTTGCTCCGTCTGCTTTCACAGATTTCATCGCTACTATGAATCAGTCCGACTTCTGTACACCCATAGACCGCACTCCATTTACAAGACTTCGTTTGGTTTTACTGTTTTGCAGAGATGTACAGACCTCCCAGGTACGCTTGATCTACCTTGCATACTCGCCACGCCCTTGGACCCCGGTGGAACCTTAACATTCTTGCGATAACGAATGCTAATTGCTGTCTGCGGTATAAGAGAATACATCGACTTCCACTCTCTATAACTTACGGGGCTGATTAGCTTCACGCTTTCGCATTGCGGCTCTTATGCTCCTTTGCCTACGCTTAAACCTAACCTCGCGGCTTCGGCTCCAAGGCTAAGTACTGGCTGTTCGCTAAACTTTACCAGAGTAGGAATTTCACCCACTTATATTTCAAGCGCCGAACTGGCGCACCTCCTAAAAGATATTATACCCGAATTTACGAAATCCGCAAATGTTTTTCTCTCGTTTTTAACGAAATCTGCAAATGTTTTTCGCTCGTTTTTAACGAAATCCGTAAATGTTCAATATCTGATTAGCCTGAGACATGCAAAAAGTCTGCACCGCAATGCAGACTTTTTGCATATTCAAATCTTTTCAATCTGTCCCGCAAAATGCGCAGGGAAAGCGTCTATGATAGACGCAGGATTTTTCGTTCACCGCTAGGAAACCTGAACGCGAAGCGCGGAGCATACATGTAGTATGTGAGCACTGAGCGATTCGCAGTTGACACCGCGGTGGGCGAAAAAGACAAGTCAAATGCGCAGAAAAAATCGCCTGTGGCTAGGCGACAAGTCGGCGACCCGCGGAGTATACTGAAGTACATGAGCAGGGAAGCGCGACGCAGTCAATAACGCCACAGACGGTTTTGACAAGCATTTTATATGACGCAGGAAATTTTTCGTTATGCAAGGCGCACGATGCAGAACGAAGCGGAACGTACTATGCGTACGTGAGCATCGGATTTGCAGCGAGCAACACAGCAGAACGGAAAATTAACAAGTCATTATTCGATGATCTCGGTAACAACACCAGAACCTACAGTTCTGCCGCCTTCACGAATCGCGAATCTCAGTCCCTCTTCGATCGCGATCGGAGTGATCAGGTTGATCGTCATCACGATGTTGTCGCCAGGCATGCACATCTCTGTGCCTTCCGGAAGCTGCAGATCGCCGGTTACGTCAGTTGTTCTGAAATAGAACTGCGGTCTGTATCCATTGAAGAACGGAGTATGTCTGCCGCCTTCTTCCTTCTTCAGTACGTATACCTGTCCTTTGAACTTGGTATGCGGATGAATGGTGCCCGGCTGGCACAGTACCTGTCCTCTTTCGATTTCGTTTCTCTGTACGCCTCTTAAGAGTGCGCCGATGTTGTCGCCTGTCTCTGCTCTGTCAAGAAGCTTTCTGAACATTTCGACACCGGTTACAACGACTTTTCTCTTCTCTTCCGTCAGACCTACGATCTCAACTTCGTTACCTACTTCGAGTACGCCTCTTTCTACTCTGCCGGTCGCTACGGTGCCACGTCCGGTGATGGAGAATACGTCTTCTACCGGCATCAGGAACGGCTTGTCATTGTCTCTTTCCGGTTCCGGAATGTAGCTGTCTACTGCTTCGAACAGTTCAACGATCTTGTCGCCCCAAGGGCCTGCAGGATCTTCTAATGCCATTAACGCAGATCCTCTGATGATCGGTGTGTCATCGCCAGGGAAATCATAGTCGTCCAGTAATTCTCTGACTTCCATTTCTACAAGGTCAAGCAGCTCTTCGTCGTCTACCATGTCGCACTTGTTCAGGAATACGATGATATACGGTACGCCTACCTGTCTGGAAAGCAGGATGTGCTCTCTGGTCTGCGGCATCGGACCATCTGTTGCAGCTACTACCAGGATCGCGCCGTCCATCTGCGCAGCACCGGTGATCATGTTCTTAACGTAGTCAGCGTGGCCCGGGCAGTCTACGTGTGCGTAGTGTCTGTTCGGTGTTTCGTATTCTACGTGCGCGGTGGAGATGGTGATACCTCTTTCTCTTTCTTCCGGAGCCTTGTCGATCTGGTCGAATTCTACGTTTTCGCCCAGGCCGTATCTCTGGTGCAGTACTTTGGTGATCGCCGCGGTCAGCGTAGTCTTACCATGGTCAACGTGGCCGATGGTACCGATGTTAATATGCGGTTTGGTTCTTTCAAATTTCTGTTTTGCCATTTTTCATTTCCTCCTATAAAAGGTTTCTCATATCATAATGGGTTATTTATTGATTTTTTCGATTAAGTTATCCGGCAGCTTTTCGAAGTGGTCCATCTGCATCACATACACGCCGCGGCCTTGCGTCTTGGAACGCAGGTCGGTCGCGTAGCCGAACATTTCGGACAGCGGAACGAACGCTCTGATCGCGACCGCGCCCATGTTCATGTCGGAACCTTCGATTCTGCCTCTTCTGGAAGAAATATCGCCGATGACATCGCCCATATAATCTTCCGGAACGGTGACTTCCACCTTCATGATCGGTTCGAGCAGAACCGGTTTCGCCTTTTTCGCCGCTTCTCTGAATGCCATGGAAGCCGCAATCTTGAAGGCCATTTCGGAGGAGTCGACTTCGTGGTAGGAACCGTCGTACAGTTCTACGCCGACATCGACAACCTGATAGCCCGCGATCGGGCCGTTTTCCATTGCCTCGACGATACCTTCTTCGATCTTCGGAATGTATTCCTTCGGAATCGCGCCGCCGACGATGGAATTCTTGAATTCGAAGCCGGAACCGGCTTCTCTCGGATAAACTCTGATCTTAACGTGACCGTACTGACCACGTCCGCCGGACTGCTTCGCGTACTTGTTGTCGATATCAGCAGTACCTGTGAGCGTTTCTTTGTAGGAAACCTGCGGCTTGCCGACGTTCGCTTCGACCTTGAATTCTCTCAGAAGTCTGTCTACGATGATTTCCAGATGCAGCTCACCCATACCGGCGATGATCGTCTGACCTGTATCTGCGTTGGTGTATGTCTTGAAGGTCGGGTCTTCTTCCGCCAGCTTCGCGAGCGCGATACCCATCTTCTCCTGGCCTGCCTTCGTCTTCGGCTCAATCGCGATTTCGATAACAGGGTCAGGGAAGTTCATAGACTCCAGGATAACTTCCGACTTTTCGTCGCAAAGCGTGTCGCCTGTCGTTGTGAACTTCAGACCTACCGCTGCCGCGATGTCACCGGAGTAAACCTCTTCGATCTCCTGACGGTGGTTCGCGTGCATCTGCAGGATACGGCCGATTCTTTCCTTCTTGCCCTTCGTGGAGTTGTATACGTAGGAACCTGTTGTCAGGGTTCCGGAGTAAACTCTGAAGAAAGCGAGTTTGCCGACAAACGGGTCAGCCATGATCTTGAACGCGAGCGCGGAGAACGGTCCCTTATCGTCAGCGACTCTCTCTACTTCCTCCTCGGTTACCGGATCGATACCCTTGATCGGCGGGATATCCAGCGGAGACGGCATATAGTCAACCACGCCGTCAAGCATCATCTGGACGCCCTTGTTTCTGTAAGCAGATCCGCAGAACATCGGCACCATACGGCCCGCGATGGTCTCCTTTCTGATTACGTCTTTGATTTCTTTTACAGTAAATTCTTCTCCCTCGAGGAACTTCATCATCAGCTCTTCGTCTGTCTCCGCGACGGATTCGATGAGCTTTTCTCTCCATTCCTGCGCGAGGTCGGCCATGTCAGCCGGAATTTCGGTAACTTCGAATTCCTTACCCAACTGGTCCTTATAAATCTCTGCGTTCATCTCTACTAAATCGATAATTCCAATGAAACTATCTTCAGCACCGATTGGTAATTGGACCGGAACGGCATTTGCCTTGAGTCTGTCTTTTACCATTTGGACAACTCTAAAGAAATCCGCCCCCATAATGTCCATTTTATTAACAAAGATCATTCTTGGTACGCCGTACTTCTCAGCTTGTCTCCAAACTGTTTCAGACTGAGGTTCAACACCACCCTTTGCGCAAAGTACTGTTACTGCACCGTCCAGAACTCTGAGAGATCTTTCAACTTCTACAGTAAAGTCTACGTGACCCGGAGTATCGATTATGTTAATTCTGTGGTTTTTCCATTGTGCTGTAGTAGCTGCAGAGGTTATCGTGATACCACGTTCCTGCTCCTGCTCCATCCAGTCCATGGTCGCGGCGCCTTCGTGCGTTTCACCCAATTTATGCGTTTTACCTGTATAGAACAAAATTCTCTCGGTCGTGGTAGTCTTGCCCGCATCGATGTGAGCCATAATACCAATGTTTCTTGTCTTTTCTAACGGAAAACTTCTTGGCATACGTATATCCTCCCTTCTACTTTTCTCTTAATTCTTCTTTTCAAAACCTGCACCCGGGATTACCATCTGAAGTGCGCGAACGCTCTGTTCGCGTCAGCCATCTTATGCGTATCTTCCTTCTTCTTTACAGACGCGCCTGTGTTGTTCGCCGCATCCATAAGCTCTTTTGCAAGTCTTTCAGCCATGGTTCTTTCGCCTCTGGCTCTTGTATACTTCGTCAGCCATCTCAGACCTAAGGTCTGTCTTCTTTCCGGTCTGACTTCCACCGGAACCTGGTAGTTCGCACCACCGATTCTCTTGGCTTTTACTTCTAATACAGGCATGATATTGCTCATAGCCTTTTCGAATACTTCCAAAGGTTCCTCGCCAGTCTGTTCCTTGATCATATCAAAGGCACCGTAAACGATGGCCTGCGCGGTTCCCTTTTTACCGTCGAGCATGATACTGTTGATCAGCTTCGCAACAGTCACGCTTCCGTAAACCGGATCCGGAAGTACGTCTCTCTTTGGTATATTACCTTTTCTTGGCACTTCTCTTCCCTCCTCGCCGGATCTTTCCGATTCTATCTTATCTAGTACGGAACGATCTGCAAACTATAATTTAACGTTTTCATTGCACTTTGCTTCACCCGTCTGCCCACCCAGGAAAATCTTCCCGTCCGGATCTGTTTCCTGCGGCATACGGATTACTCTGGCCGAGCTGCAATCGAGTCTCTGACCAGTCTCAGCTAACGGGGTACTCGATCTGTCCTATACTAGGATGACCGTGAGCGCTTCTTTTATGCTGAAAAAAGAATGCTCTACCGCGTATTTTGGTTACACCGAAATCTTACTTTTTGGCTTTCGGTCTCTTTGCGCCGTATTTGGAACGAGCCTGCAGTCTGTTGTTTACGCCTGCGGTATCAAGGGTTCCTCTTACGATGTGGTATCTTACGCCGGGAAGGTCTTTGACTCTGCCGCCTCTGATCAGAACCACACTGTGCTCCTGCAGGTTATGGCCGATACCTGGAATATATGCAGTGACTTCGATTCCGTTGGTCAGACGAACTCTGGCAACCTTTCTCAAAGCTGAGTTAGGCTTCTTCGGCGTTACAGTCTTAACAGAAGTGCAAACGCCTCTTTTCTGTGGGGAATGCGTGTCAGTCGCGACTCTCTTCAGAGAGTTCATACCCTTGTTTAAGGCAGGGGCATTGGACTTCTTTCCTGCACTGGTTCTACCTTCGCGTACTAATTGGTTTATAGTAGGCATCCTTTTTCTCCTTTCTTCTGGAATGTATTTTGTTTTTTCAAGCCAAAACGACCTGTTGTAGATTCTTCAGGCCGGATTTGCTCGAAAGCGCTTATAATTATAACAGAAAATCCGGTCTCGTGTCAACCGCTATTTTGCGTTTCGCACGCGCTTTTACAAAGGTTTTACACGCGCCGCGTATGTTTTATAAGCTTTTCAGCGTTTTGCGCGCGCTCGCCTCACAGTATTGCTTCAGATGCAGCGGAGTATTCTTTTTGTTGACCATCGTACCGTTGCCGCGCACGCAGCCGCCCTCGCAGATCATGCCCTCGATAAAATTGCCGTCCAGCTTGCCGGCCTTCGCCTTGAGCAGCGCCGCGCGGCATTCCTCGACGCCGTTGGCGATCACTGGCTTGAACTCGAAATCTTCATGCCCGAGCTCCTTGAGCGCTTCCGCGATCGCCGCGGTCACCCCGCCGCTCTGCGCGAAACCTCTGCCATAGCAGGACGCGTCCTGCAGCTCCAGTTCCTCCACATCCGCGATGTCGATGCCGGTACTGTCAAACAACGCCTGCAGCTCCATGAAGGTCAGCACATGATCGATATACGGTTCTGCTTTTTCTGTCTTACGTTCGTATTTTTTGGCGATGCAAGGGCCGATGAACACCACGACTGCCCGCGGGTCCTTCGCCTTGATCGCGCGCCCCGTCATCACCATCGGAGACAGGGTGTCCGAAACCTTGTCCAAAAGCATCGGGAATTCGTTTCTGACATATTCTACAAAGGCCGGACAGCAGGAGCTGGTCAAAAATCCGCGTTCCAAAAGTTCCTCTGCTTCCGTAAGTGCCGTTTCGTCCGCGCCTGCCGCGACCTCCACGACCTCGTCGAAGCCGATGGCCTTGATCGCGCCGAATACCTTCGCAGTCGTCAGACCCGGATACTGTGACGCCACCGCCGGCGCGACAATCGCGTAAATGCGCTGTTGCTGCTGCTTCTTCGCCTGAATCGCGTGAATGACGCGAACGACTGCCGAAATATCATTGAGCGCGCCGAACGGACACTCGTAGATACAGGTACCGCAAACGATACACTTATCCTGGTCGATACACGCGCTGCCGTCCTCTGACATGCTGATGGCGTTCACCGGACAGGAACGTTCGCAAGGACGAATCATATTCGTAATCGCGTGATATTTGCAGGCGGAGGCACAGCGGCCGCACTCGATGCAGCGTTCCTTGTCGATATGCGCATATCCCTTCGTATCGATGCCGATGGCACCTTTTGGGCATACCGAACGGCAATGATGTGCCAGACAGCCTCGGCAGAGGCTCGTCACGACGTGCCCAGACTTTGGGCATTCATCACAGGCGATGTCCACAACCTGTACGGTGTCCTTGCTTCCATGATATTCCCCCAGACCAATGCGAATCCGCTCCGCGATGACCGCACGATCCTTATAGATGCAGCAGCGGCTCGGCGGCTCGCCCTTTTTGACGACCGCGTTCGCGATATCATTAAACGCCATGAAGGCATCTCTGCCTGCCCAGGTTTGTCTCGCCAGCTCACGCAGAACTTTGTATTTGATGATATCCACGCGGCTCTCAAAAATCTTCTCCTTTGCCATGTTTCTTCTCCTTTTTGAAATCAAAATATCGCGCGGCAATATTTTAAAACCATGATTACAAAATGGGGCGGATCGCTCCGCCCCACTCACATTTGCTGTCATTGCCCGCGTCAGAAGGTTTTACTCTTCCTCCCGCGTCGCTTCTTCTGCGTCGTTTCCTTCCGCGGCGTCCGCTTCCAAAGTATTCGCCTCTGCAGTCTCTGCCGCTTCTGAAGCTTCCTCGTCATCCTCATTATACAGAGTGATGTCCGCAGCTTCCGCCTCCTGCGCTTCGCTTTCAGCCTGCTCCTGCATCTCAAGGAAAGCTCTTTCCTCCTCCGCCGCGCGCGCGGCTTCTTCGGCCTGCTGTCTCTCGAAGTTTTCCATGATTTCCGCGTTGACACCGTAGTCAAGCTCGATGTTTCTGTAACGCTTCATACCGGTTCCCGCAGGGATCAGCTTACCGATGATCACGTTTTCTTTAAGGCCGAGCAGCTTATCGTTCTTGCCCTTGATTGCCGCGTCCGTCAGAACTCTGGTTGTTTCCTGGAAGGATGCCGCGGACAAGAAGGAGTTGGTCGCCAGCGACGCCTTTGTGATACCAAGGAGAATTCTCTTCGGTACGCATGGCTCTCCGCCTTCCTCCAATGCCTTCGCGTTGGCCTCTTCGATCTCGAACTTGCCGTACAATCCGCCCGGAAGCAGATCTGTATCGCCTGCGTCTTCAATCTTATATTTGGAAAGCATCTGGCTGACGATGACCTCTACGTGCTTATCGTTGATATCTACACCCTGCTGCTTGTATACACGCTGTACTTCCTTGAGCAGGTACTGGTATACGCCCTCAACACCATTCAGTCGCAAAATATCATGCGGGTTCAAAGGTCCGCGCGTGATCTGTCCGCCCGCGAATACCTGATCGCCCTCTTTGACATTGATTCTCGCACCGTAAGGAATGATATAGGTTCTGTCCTCTTCCTCGCCGCGTACGCGAACCTCTGTCTTATTATCTTTTCTCGCTTCAATCGAAATGACCGTTCCGTCCGCCTCACAGATCTCCGCAAGACCCTTTGGCTTACGCGCCTCGAACAGTTCCTCGACTCTCGGAAGACCCTGGGTGATGTCACCGCCGGCTACACCGCCTGTGTGGAAGGTTCTCATCGTCAGCTGTGTACCCGGTTCACCGATGGACTGCGCCGCGGTGATACCGACTGCTTCGCCGATGTTGACTTCTTCACCGGTCGCCAGATTGCGGCCGTAGCACTTCGCGCAGATGCCGGTTCTGGAATGGCAGGTCATGACCGAACGGATGGCGACGCTTTCGATGCCGCAGGCTTCGATGCGCTCTGCCGCCGGTTCGAGGATCTCCTCGTTCTGTTCTACAATGACTTCTCCACTGATCGGATCCACGATGTCATTGAGCGCGACTCTGCCGACAATACGCTGTTTCAACGGCTCGATGACTTCCTTGCCGTCGGTGAAGGCTCTGACCTCAACCCCTTCATCCGTACCGCAGTCGAACTCTCTGACGATCACGTTGTGCGATACGTCTACCAGACGTCTGGTCAGATAACCGGAGTCGGCTGTACGCAGCGCGGTATCGGCCAGACCTTTACGCGCGCCGTTGGAAGAAATGAAGTATTCCAAAATGGACAGTCCCTCACGGAAGTTGGACTTAATCGGGATTTCTACGGTCTTACCGGTCGCATTGGCCATCAGACCACGCATACCGCCGACCTGCTTAATCTGGTTCTTGGAACCACGGGCACCGGAGTTCGCCATGATGAACAGGTTATTCAAGGTTCCCAAAGACGCCATTAGCGCGTCCGCAACATCGTCTGTCGCCTTGGACCAGATCTTGATGATCGCCTCATAACGTTCCTGCGCGGACATCAGACCCATGCGGAACGCCTTTTCGTATTTATCTACTTCGGCTTCAGCGGCAGAGATGATCGCTTCCTTCTCGGCAGGAATCTCCATGTCGCTGACACTGATGGTCACAGCGGCCTTGGTAGAATACTTATAGCCCATGGACTTGATGTAGTCCAGCATAATGACTGTGCCGGTGTTGCCGTGTACTCTGTAACATTTGTCGATGATCAGACCCAGCTTCTTCTTGTCGCAGAGGAAATCAACCTCCAGCGAATACGGGTCTGCTGCTCTGTCCACGAAGCCCAGATCCTGCGGAATGCCCTGGTTGAAGATGAATCTGCCGACGGTGGATTCGACCAGTCTGCCTCTTTCATCTCCGTCGAGGAACATTCTCACCTTGACCTTCGCATGGATGCCGACCGTACCGTTCTGGTAAGCCATCAGCATTTCGTCGAGGTCTGTAAATACCTTGCCGTCGCCCTTTTCCGCGTAGGTATTTCTTTCTTCTACGCCCGGGTGCGTCAGATAGTAGCTGCCAAGGATCATATCCTGCGTCGGGGTCGTGATCGGAGATCCGTCCTTCGGCGCCAGAATGTTGTTGACGGAGAGCATCAGGAATCTTGCTTCTGCCTGTGCTTCTACGGACAGCGGTACGTGTACCGCCATCTGGTCACCGTCGAAGTCAGCGTTGAAGGCCGTACAAGCCAGCGGGTGCAGCTTGATTGCCTTACCCTCTACAAGCACCGGTTCAAACGCTTGAATACCCAGTCTGTGCAGGGTCGGCGCACGGTTAAGCATAACCGGATGCTCTTTGATGACGCCTTCCAGCACATCCCACACTTCCGGTCTGACCTTCTCGACCATTCTCTTGGCGCTCTTGATGTTATGCGCGTAGCCCTGCTCTACCAGTTCCTTCATGATGAAAGGCTTGAAGAGTTCCAGCGCCATCTTCTTCGGCAGACCGCACTGATAGAATTTCAGTTCCGGTCCGACGACGATAACCGAACGTCCGGAATAGTCAACACGTTTACCCAGCAGGTTCTGTCTGAAACGTCCCTGCTTGCCCTTGAGCATATCGGACAGGGACTTGAGTGGTCTCGCGCCCGGTCCTGTGACTGCTCTGCCGCGTCTGCCGTTATCGATCAAAGAGTCCACCGCTTCCTGCAGCATTCTCTTTTCGTTTCTGACAATGATGTCCGGCGCGCCCAGTTCGAGCAGTCTGTTCAGACGGTTGTTTCTGTTGATGACACGTCTGTACAGGTCATTGAGGTCGGAGGTCGCGAATCTGCCGCCATCCAGCTGTACCATCGGACGGATATCCGGCGGAATCACCGGGATCACATCCATGATCATCCATTCCGGCCGGTTGCCGGAAAGTCTGAGCGCTTCGATAACCTCCAGTCTTCTGACAATACGAATCTTCTTCTGCCCGGAAGCGTCCTTTAATTTTTTTCTTAAATCAGCGGAAAGCTCATCCAGGTCAATTGCCGCCAGCAACTTTTTGATGGATTCCGCACCCATGCCGGCTTCAAATCTGTCACCGTACTGCTCTTTCGCTTCGCGGTACTGCTGCTCGCTGAGAATCTCCTTATAGCCCAAGCCGGTGTCGCCCGGCTCAATGACGATATAGGAGGCGAAATACAGCACCTTTTCGAGATTTCTCGGTGTGACATCAAGGCAAAGCCCCATTCTCGACGGAATACCCTTAAAGTACCAGATATGAGAAACCGGAGCAGCCAGCTTGATGTGTCCCATTCTTTCTCTTCTGACCTTCGCCTTGGTGACCTCTACGCCGCAGCGGTCGCAGACAATCCCCTTGTAGCGGATTCTCTTGTACTTCCCGCAGTGGCACTCCCAGTCCTTCATCGGTCCGAAGATCCTTTCGCAGAACAGGCCGTCCTTTTCAGGCTTGAGCGTTCTGTAGTTGATGGTTTCCGGCTTGGTTACTTCACCATGAGACCATTCCAGAATCTTTTCCGGAGATGCCAGACTGATTTTCATCGATTCGAAATTATTTAATTCATAATCTTGATTTACGTTATTGTTCAAGGAGCCCCTCCCCTTTCTGTATTACTCGTTTCTGAAATTGTCGAATGCGAAGTCCTCCGCTTCCTGCAGATCGTCTTCGCTCGGTTCGTCGTCATCCGCGAGTTCTTCGCTGAAGCCCGCGTTCAGAACTTCTTCCTCACTGCCCATTTCGGTCTCTAAGTCCATGATGGCTTCGAGATTCGGCAGATCATCGTCGTATTCGGAAGACTCCTTGATTTCGATTTCTTCGTCATTTTCGGACAATACCTTAACGTCCAGGCCGAGTGCCTGCATTTCTTTAATCAATACCTTGAAGGATTCCGGAATGCCCGGCTTCGGAATATTTTCACCCTTGACGATTGCCTCGTAGGTCTTGACACGTCCCACGATGTCGTCGGACTTGACGGTCAGGATCTCCTGCAGAGTATACGCCGCGCCGTAGGCTTCGAGCGCCCAAACCTCCATTTCACCGAAACGCTGTCCGCCGAACTGCGCTTTACCGCCCAGCGGCTGCTGTGTAACCAGAGAGTACGGACCCGTACTTCTCGCGTGAATCTTATCGTCTACCAGATGGTGGAGCTTCAGCATATACATGTAGCCAACGGTGACAGGGTTGTCAAAATACTCACCGGTTCTGCCGTCTCTGAGTCTGAGCTTGCCGGTCTCCGGATAGCCGCATTCTTCCAGCAGGGACATGATATCTTTTTCGTTCGCGCCGTCGAATACCGGTGTGGAGATATACCAGCCTTTCTTCTTAGCGGCCAAACCCAGATGTACCTCCAGTACCTGACCGACGTTCATACGAGACGGTACGCCCAGCGGGTTCAGCATAACCTGCAGCGGCTGTCCGTTTTCCATGAACGGCATATCCTCTTCCGGCAAAATGCGGGAGATAACACCCTTGTTTCCGTGGCGTCCCGCCATCTTATCGCCGACGTTGATCTTTCTCTTGGTCGCGATATAGCAGCGTACCAGTTTGTTGACGCCCGGCGGCAGCTCATCGCCGTTTTCTCTGCAAAAGACCTTGACGTCTACCACGATACCGGTTTCTCCATGCGGCACACGCAGAGAGGTATCTCTGACTTCTCTTGCCTTTTCTCCGAAGATGGCGCGCAGCAGTCTTTCTTCCGCGGTCAACTCGGTTTCGCCCTTTGGCGTTACCTTGCCGACCAGAATATCGGAGGAGTTGACTTCCGCACCGATGCGGATGATACCTTCCTCGTCCAGATCCTTGAGCGCGTCATCGCCGACGTTCGGGATGTCGCGGGTAATCTCTTCCGGTCCGAGCTTGGTGTCACGTGCTTCGGATTCATATTCCTCAATGTGGAGCGATGTCAGCACATCGTCCATCAAAAGTCTTTCGTTTAAGATGATCGCGTCCTCGTAGTTGTAACCTTCCCAGGTCATGAAGCCGATCAGCAGGTTCTTGCCGAGCGCGATTTCGCCGAGATCCGTGGAAGGTCCGTCAGCGATGACTTCGCCGGCCTCCACGTGCTCGCCGTGCGCGACGATCGGGCGCTGGTTGATGCAGGTACCCTGATTGGAGCGTTTGAACTTGAGCAGGTGATAGGAATCTTTGCCGTTGTTGTCATCTCTGCGAATCACGATGGTGTCCGCGTCCACGAATTCAATGGTTCCGGCATGCTTCGCCAGAATCACGACGCCGGAGTCACGCGCAGCCTTGTATTCCATACCGGTACCGACGATCGGCGCCTCCGTTACCAACAGCGGTACAGCCTGACGCTGCATGTTGGAGCCCATCAGTGCGCGGTTCGCGTCGTCGTTTTCAAGGAACGGGATCATCGCGGTCGCAACTGATACTACCTGCTTCGGAGAAACGTCCATATAGTCGATTTTTTCTCTCGGCATCAGTGCGATTTCTCCATGTTCGCCTCTGGACGCGACCTTCGCGTTGACAAAGTGTCCGTCTTCGGTCAGTGGTTCGTTCGCTTGCGCGACGACCATCATTTCTTCTTCGTCTGCCGTCAGATAGTGAATCTCGTCGGTGACTCTGTGTGTTTCTTTATCTACCACTCTGTATGGCGTTTCGATGAAGCCGTACTGGTTGATGACGCCATAAGTGGTCAGCGAGCCGATCAGACCGATGTTCGGACCTTCCGGCGTCTCGATCGGACACATTCTGCCGTAGTGGGAATGGTGCACGTCACGCACCTCGAAGCCGGCTCTTTCTCTCGAAAGTCCGCCCGGTCCGAGCGCCGAAAGTCTTCTCTTGTGCGTCAGCTCGGCCAGCGGATTGTTCTGGTCCATGAACTGCGAAAGCTGTGAGCTTCCGAAGAATTCCTTGATTGCCGCGGTTACCGGTCTGATGTTCATCAGCGCCTGCGGTGTGGTCACCTCGATATCCTGCGTGGTCATTCTTTCCTTGACGACACGTTCCATTCTGGCGAGACCGATACGGAACTGGTTTTGGAGAAGTTCTCCGACTGTTCTCAGTCTGCGGTTGCCCAGATGGTCGATATCGTCTACGGTTCCGATGCCGTAATTCAAGTTGAGAATATAGCTGATGGAAGCGATGATATCTTCTATGATAATGTGTTTCGGAGAAAGGTCGTTCTTTCTCGCCGTAAGTTTTTCTTTTAATTCGTCCTCAGAGGCTGCCTCCGCGAGGATTTCCTTGAGAACCGGATAAAAGACCTTGTCCGCGACCTTCAGTTCCGACACGTCAAAATTGACGTATTGCTGCAGATCGACAAAGCGATTGCCGATAACCTTGGTTACCTGCCCTTCCTTTTCCTTATCCGTGCTGTATACGTAAATATATTCTACACCGGCATTCTCGATTTCAAATGCCAGATTTCTATCGATATGCTGTCCCTTTTCCGCGAGGATTTCTCCTGTTTCCGGATGGATGACGTCTTCTGCTGCCA
Organism: uncultured Eubacteriales bacterium; assembly: GCA_900551415.1. Classification (GTDB taxonomy): domain Bacteria; phylum Bacillota; class Clostridia; order Peptostreptococcales; family Anaerovoracaceae; genus CAG-238. The sequence continues at coordinate 4,479 of URWB01000001.1, read as the reverse complement.
CAGCGCCCGCAATTCTGTTGGATAACCCTAACTTCTTATTATATTTATATCTTCCGACCTTCGCCAGATCATAACGCTTGGCGTCGAAGAAGAGCGAGTTCAAAAGCGCTTTGGCACTCTCGACAGTCGGCGGCTCTGCAGGACGCAGCTTCTTGTAGATTTCCTTCAGGCCTTCCTCGTAGTTGGCCGCGGAATCCTTCTCCAGCGTCTTCATCAGTCTCGGGTCCTCACCGAAGATGTCGATAATCTCCTGGTCGCTGCCGAAGCCGAGCGCTCTGAGAAGCGTCGTTACCGGCTGCTTACGGGTACGGTCCACTCTGACGGAAATAATCTCATTGGAATCTGTTTCATATTCCAGCCACGCGCCGCGGTTCGGGATGATGGTGGTGGAAAACAGTTTATTGTTCGACTTATCGGTAGTCACATCGTAGTAAGGTCCCGGGGAACGTACCAGCTGCGTAACAACGACTCTTTCGGCGCCGTTGTAAATGAACGTTCCTTTTTCGGTCATCAGCGGGAAATCTCCCATGAAAACTTCCTGTTCCTTGACTTCGCCTGTTTCCTTATTGATCAGTCTGACTTTTACTTTAAGCGGAGCAGCGTAGGTTACGTCTCTTTCCTTACACTCTTCCTGCTCATATTTCGGAGCATCGGTAAGGGAATAGTCGATGAATTCCAAAATCAAATTGTCCGCGTAGTCCTTAATCGGGGAGCTGTCTTCAAAGACTTCCCGAAGCCCCTCTTTGATGAACCAGTTGTATGAGTCCGTCTGGATTTCGATCAAGTTTGGCATTTCGCACACTTCATTGATTTTCGCAAATGTCATTCGCTCTTTTCGACCTACTTGTATAGGTTTTGGCATCTTCATCACTCCTTAAATTCTTAAACAGATTACTTTGTGTGGCAGTCTAATATTATATAACAGATTTGTCAAATATGCAAGCCCTAATTTCCGATTTCTTCCGAATCGCCATATTTTTTTGCGCGCCCTCCTGCGCACGCATACAAAAACAAGCCAAAAACCCGCGAAAGATGTTACATCTTCGTACCTCGGCCTCAGCTTGTTGTCATTGCTTTCCTTATTATATAGTCAGCTGCGCGTTTTTCATGGGATTACGCCGCAGCATTTAGGCACATGCCTGCCATTCATGGCAGGCGCTCCGCAAGGCGCTTATGTCGTGATTTTGGGGATATCGCTTGGCAATATACTCTACATAACAAAAACCCTTGGAACTGCTGTAATTCCAAGGGTTTCATTCTGGTCGGGATGACTGGATTCGAACCAGCGGCCTTTGCGTCCCGAACGCAACGCTCTACCAAGCTGAGCCACATCCCGGCGTCTGCAATCAAATTTGTGTTTCGATTGCCGACTTGTATATTGTAGCACTAATTGCAGACTTTTTCAAGAACTTTATTCGGGAAAATGAAAATATTTTTGTTTTAGCTGCCGCAGTACCCCTCGCCGCGTGGTGTGGCAGCAAAGTTCCCTTACCGCGGACACTTGCCGCAGTACCCCCCTTGGCAAAGCCGCACGATACTGCGGCAAGCGCAAAGGCAGTACCGCACACCGCAGCACTTCGCACACCGCAGCACTCCGCACACCGATTTGCCGCGCGGCGCGGTGCTAAGCGCCGAAATACGGCATCACAAGCTGAATGAAGCTCCACGCGAGCTTCAGGCCATAGAAGATGATGACACAGCCGCAGATAACATTGATGACGCGCAGAGTCTTATCTGTGAATTTGGTGCTGAACAAGGAAATAATTGTAGAGATACCTAAAAACCACAGGACCGATGCGCTTGCGAAGCCGCCGACGAAGAAGAAGTCTGTGCCTGCGGGCAGGGTCGCCTTGAACGCGCCGAGCATCATGGAGCCATCGATCAGCGCCTGTGGGTTAAACCAGGTCACGACGCAGGCGGTCGTAATGACCTTGACAATCGGAATATCTACCTTGGTGCTGGTATCCATGGTATCATGCGCGCGGACGAGCCCCTGTCCAATCCAGATGACGATTAGCGAACCGATGCCGAGGATGATCATTTCCAGAATCGGAGAAGCGCTCATAATTGCGCCGATGCCAAAGAAGCATGCAAGTCCCAGCGTCACATCAAAAAAAATGACGATCAGCGCGGTCGCGTAAACGCGGCTCTTGCGCTGTGTCAAGGCGGTGTTGATGACAAAGAGGTTTTGCAGACCGATGGGCGCGACATAAGCCAGTCCCATCGTCAGGCCCTGTAAATAGATTTCCATAAATTTTGCTCCGTTCTGCAAGTTTTGTCCGGAACGTGAAAAATGTTCCCAAAATAAACTTGCTCTTTTTTTCTTACTTGGTATAATTATAGTAGCAAGCGAAACAAATTGCAAGCACGCAAAAAAACCTGAGCAGGCAAGGAAAAACTGACTTGCTTGCTGCAGAATCGCAAAAATACGATTTGATGCAGAAAGATTTTTAGAAGCAGCCCTTGAAAAGTAAATATCGCAAATAGGCGATAAGAAAGGAAACGCCATGTTAGAGACACATTACGAATGTCCTTGTTTGGACAAATGTCCGCTGAGCTACGCGATGTCGATCATCGGCGGGAAGTGGAAGATGCAGATCATCTGCGCGCTGAACAATCGCGGCACGTTGCGCTACAACGAGCTGCGCCGCAAAATGGACGGGATATCTAACACCGTATTGGCAAGTTCGCTGCGCGAGCTGGAGGAAGAGGGACTGGTCATCCGCAAGGAATATATGGAAGTTCCGATTCGCGTGGAATATTCCACGACCGCACTTTGCGACAGACTGATGCCCATTCTCGAAAGCCTCAGCGATTGGGGCGAGGCATTGATGAAAGAGCGCGGTCTGCCGACGATCAGCGACGTGGCGCAAGCCGGTCAGGAGGCGCGAAAGACTGCGAGAAGGTAACGAATCGAGCGCGGCCAAGAGACAGATCCAGGCACATAAGCCGCCGCGAAAGCGGATTCGTAGAGGAAAGGAAAACAAAAAATGAAACTGATTTCATGGAATGTCAACGGTCTGAGAGCAATCATGGGGAAGAACTTCATGGAGTTCTTCGAGGCAGCAGACGCGGATATTTTTTGCCTGCAGGAGACCAAGCTGCAGGCGGGGCAGATCGAGATGGATCTGCCGGGTTATCATCAGTACTGGAACTACGCCGAGAAAAAAGGTTATTCCGGAACTGCAATCTTTACAAAGCAGGAGCCGATTGACGTGCGTTACGGTATCGATATCGAGGAACACGATAAGGAAGGCCGCGTGATCACGCTGGAGTTTACGGACTTTTATATGGTCGATGTCTATACGCCGAACTCGCAGAATGAACTGGCGCGGCTGGATTACCGCATGACCTGGGAGGACGCGTTCCGGGATTATCTCTGTGAACTGCGCAAGACCAAACCGGTCATCGTGACGGGCGATATGAATGTTGCACATGAGGAAATCGACCTCAAAAATCCAAAGAGCAACCGCCGAAACGCCGGATTTACGGATGAGGAGCGCGGCAAGATGACGGCACTTTTGAAAAGCGGCTTTATCGATACCTTCCGCTATTTCTATCCGGATTTGACGGAGGTGTATTCGTGGTGGTCCTATCGCTTCAAGGCCAGAGAAAGAAACTCCGGATGGAGAATTGACTACTTCCTGGTTTCGGAGGAACTCAAGGACAGACTCGAGGACGCAAAAATCCATACAGAGGTGACAGGCTCCGACCACTGTCCGGTGGAGCTGGATTTGAAATAAGGCTACCGCAATCCCACTGGCTTTAGACAATGGGTAGTTCACATAAGAATCAGAACGAAGAACGGAGGAAACGAAGATGAAAAAAATCGGATTTATCGGGATGGGAAATATGGCGCAGGCAATGGCTGTCGGCTTGCTGCGCGCAGGTAAGGTCAGCGACGAAGCGCTTTACGCTTACGCGCCGAGTCAGGATAAATTGCGGGACAATGCTGCGCGCATCGGATTCAACCCTTGCGCTTCCGCGGAGGAAGCGGCGGCAAACGCTGAAATTGTGATCATGGCATGCAAGCCGTATCAACTGGAGGGAGTTTTAGGAAGGCTCGGCGGCGCGCTGTCCGGTAAGCTTGTTGTCAGCGTAGCTTTTGGATGGAATTATGAGCGGGCAAAGGCGCTCTTGCCGGCAGATACGCGTTATCAGTACATCGTTCCCAACACGCCGGTTTCCATCTGCAGCGGCGTATTGCTGGTGGAGGATCAAAATAATCTGACAGGAGAGGAAGAAGCGTTGCTGGAGGATCTGCTTGGCGGACTCGGTCTCTATATGAAGCTGCCGTTTGCGCAGATGGGCGCCGCGAATGCCATGTCAGGCTGTGGTCCGGCTTTCATGTCGATGGTGCTGGAAGCGCTTGGAGACGGCGGCGTCAAGCATGGACTAACGAGAACACAGGCTTATACACTGGCAGCCTGCGGCATGGAGGGTACCGCGAAGCTGCAGTTAGAAACAGGACTGCATCCG